>JBAVGD010000359.1:0-8948 GCA_049684635.1 Solirubrobacterales bacterium
ACGCGGAGGGCGCAAAGACGGTGGCCTACGAGGCCGTTGAGCAGCTGGACTGGTGCTCGCCGGACCACTTCGTCATGCCGGCCGCGGGCGGCACGCTGTCGTCACGCGTCCACAAGGGCCTGGAGGAGCTGGAGAAGGTGGGACTGGCGCAAACCGCCGCGACCAAGATCCACATCGCTCAGCCGGAGGGGTGTGGGCCGATCGCAACCGCCGTGCTCGACGGCAGCGGCGAGATCGAGCCGCAAACTCCGCACACGGCTGCCCATTCGCTGGCGATCGGCGCACCCGGCGACGGGCCACTCGTCGTCGAGGCGGTGATGTCGCGAGGTGGCTCTGCCGCCACCGCCACGGATCCGGAGATCTTTGAGGCCATTGACCTGCTCGGCGCCACCGAGGGCATCCTCACCGAGCCGGCCGGCGGCACGACGGTCGCCGCGACGATGAAGCTCGCCAATGAAGGCAAGCTGGGTCCCGATGACACCGTTGTCGCGGTGATCAGCGGCAACGGCTACAAGACTCTCGACGAGCACCCCGGCAAGCCTTGGCCGGAGATGATCGCCTGTGACGTCAAGGCGATGGAGGGAGCGCTGGCTGATTTTCGCCGGGCCGGCGCCGCTCTACCCCGCTAAGAACCTGTTTCAGAATGACCACGGCCCGGATGAGGGATTCGAACCCATTGCAGATCAAGGCTCCGCTGCTCTGACCAACTGAGCTGCCCCAGCCGGCGCTGCGGCTTCCAGGAGATGGATTACTGCAATCGCCCGGCGCTCTGAATAGCCTTGGCGGAGATGTCGATGTCGGTGGACAGGGCGGCGAGCAACGTCTTGCGTTACTGCTTGAGCCTCGACCCGTGCGAGGAGGTCCTGGTGATCTGCAACCCGGTCACCGAAGAGCTCGGAGCGTTGTTCAGGATCAACGCGCAGGGGGAGGGCGCCGAGGCAACGCTCGCGGTCGTCTCCGAGCGGGAATCCCACGCGGCGGAGCCGCCTGCCACGGTCGCCGCGGCGATGATCGCCGCCGATGTCGTCATCGCGCCGACGATCCAATCGATCTCACATACGGCAGCGCGCAAAGCCGCGTCCGAGGCGGGAGCACGAGTCGCCTCGATGCCGGGGGTCACCGGCGACATGCTCGGCCGCGTGATGGGAGCCGACATGAGGTTGCTGAACAAACGCGGCGCCGAGATCAGCCGGGTTCTCGGAGCCGGCGCAGAGGCGCGCATCACCTGTGCCCGCGGCAGCGACCTCCGGATGGGGCTGGAAGAGCGGACGGCGATCAACGATGCCGGCGTGCTGAACAGGCGCGGCGCCTTCGGCAACATCCCCTGCGGGGAGGCCTTCATCGCGCCGGTTGAGGGAACGGGGGAGGGACGGCTGGTCGTCGACGGGTCGATCGCCGGCGTCGGCAAGGTGGAGGCGCCGGTCAGGCTCGAGGTACGAGGCGGTCACCTTGTCAAGGCCAGTGGCTCTGAGGGCGCCAGATTGATGAGCCTGCTCACCGAGGAGGGGGAGGATGGCACCAACCTCGCCGAGCTTGGAATCGGCACCAACGAAGAGGCAATGCTGACCGGGAACATCCTCGAGGACGAGAAGATCCTTGGTTCCGCCCACGTCGCCTTCGGGGCGTCGGCGGCGATCGGCGGCACCGTGCAGGTGGCAGTTCACCTCGACTGCGTGGTCCTCCAGCCGACTGTCGAAATCGACGGCGAGGCCATCGTCCGCGCCGGCAAGCTGGTCATCTGAGCGGTGGCCGCGTCGCTGATTGCCGTCCCCAACGTCTCCGAGGGCCGTGACACGACCCGTATCGCAGGACTGGAGCGCGCGTTTTCGGCCGGCGTCTCCCTCCTCGATCGTCACTCCGACCCCGACCACAACCGAACGGTTCTCACCCTTGCCGGCGAGGCGGCAGCGCTGCGGCGGGCATTGATTGGCGGCGCCGAAGAGGCCGTCGAGACAATCGAGATGACAACGCACGACGGTGTGCATCCAGCGATCGGAGCGCTTGATGTGTGCCCGGTCGTTTGGTTGAACGCCGCGCAGCGCGAGACGGCATTCGAGGCAGCCGTCGATGTCGCTGACGGAATCGGCGCGCTCGGTGTACCCGTGTTCTTCTATGGCGCCTTGGCGAGCGGTCCGGAGCGCGCCGAGCGCGCCTACTTCCGCAACGGCGGTCTCACCGAGCTGTGGCTTCGAATGGAGGCCGGGGAGCTGACGGCCGATCGAGGTCCAGATCTGCCGCATCGCACGGCCGGTGCCACGCTTGTCACCGCTCGCCCGCCACTTGCCGCGTTCAACGTCGAGCTTGACAGCGGCGACCTCGACACCGTGCGAAGCGTCGCGGCGGCGCTGCGGGAGGCCGGGGGCGGGTTGCCCGGAGTGCGGGCTATCGGCCTGCCGCTGCGTAGCGGTCGTACGCAGATCTCCACCAACGTTCACGATCCACTTGCAGTGCCCCTTGCGGCCGTGGTCGAACGGGTCCGCGCCCTGGCCCGACCCCTGGGCGCGAAGCCGATCGAAGCCGAGCTTGTGGGCCTTGTTCCGGCTGACAGCTTGAAGGGCTATCCCGGTGATGTGCCGATCAGGGGGTTCGATCCCGCGCGCCAGACGATCGAGCAGCGCCTCGCGGCATGCACCTGAAGCGCGCGCCTCGCTAGATTCAGGCCCGTGGCTCAGACGAAGAAGAAGCGACAGCGCAAGCGCCGTGGTACCCAAGGGGGCCGCGTCGATCCGAATCGCCCCCGCGGTCGCCCCCGCAGTCGGGAGGAGGCCAAAGCGCGCGCCCGCGCCGGCCGCAATCGCGCGCCGCGCGCCGATGCTCCTCCGACCTGGCGCAGCGCGACCACCCGTGGCGTCGTTGCAGCCGCGATCTTCGCCGTGCTGCTCGTATTGATCTTCAGGCGCTCGCCGGGGTCTGCCCTTGCCTTCGGGGCCTTCATGCTGGTGCTCTACGTCCCTGCCGGCTACTACATCGACACGATGATGTGGCGACGGCGGGAGCGCGCCAGGATCCGCGCGGCGGAGAGAAAGTGAGCCTCGATGTTCAGATGCTCACCGTCGGGCCGATCGGCGAGAACTGCTTCCTGCTTCGCCGGGCAGGCGCTGACCGGGGCCTGATCGTCGATCCAGGAGAGGAGCCAGACCGGATCCTTGCCGCCGCTGAGGAAATGGGGGTGACGATCGACGCGATTCTCGTCACCCACTGCCACTTCGACCACATCGGGGCGGTCTCCCCGCTCGCGGCGGCGACGGGTGCTCCCGTCTATTGCCCCGAGCTCGAAACGGGGGTGCTTGCCGACATCATGGCTTATGTCCCGATTCCGGGGATTGGGCCCTATGAGGGCTACGAGGCGGACGAGACGGTGAAGGGGGGCGAGACGCTCGAGCTGGCCGGCCTCACGCTCGATGTCATTGCCACACCGGGCCACAGCCCGGGTCATGTCACGTACTCCGTACGCGATGAGGATGCGATCTTCTGTGGTGACGTCCTCTTTCAGGGATCGGTGGGAAGGGTCGACCTGCCCGGGGGCGATGGGCCGACGCTGCTGCGGTCGATTCGCACCCTGCTTGAGGCGCATCCGCCCGAGACGTCCGTCTACCCCGGACACATGGGGGCGACCACGCTCGGTGCTGAGCGCGCCACCAATCCCTTCCTGGCCGAGTTGGCGCACTGACCGCCGCTCCGCGCCGATAAGGTCGCAGCCATCGTGATCTCGCAGATCTCCCTCGAAGTACGGCCCTTCTTGTGGGGGCTATTTCCGCATGGCGTCTAGGTATCAGGCACCGAGAGGTACCTTCGACATCCTGCCGGAGGCGGCTCGAACCAGGGCTCGCATCGAGCACGCAGCCAGGGCCATCTTCGCCCGGGCGGGATACGAGCCGATTGCGACCCCGGCCTTCGAGGACACCGACCTGTTCGTGCGTGGTGTCGGTCGCTCGACCGACATCGTCCGCAAGGAGATGTTCACCTTCGAGGACAAGGGTGGGCGCAGCATCACGCTGCGGCCCGAGGGCACGGCACCGATCTGCCGTGCCTACCTTGAGCACGGAATGCACAAGCTCGCCCAGCCCGTCAAGCTCTCCTATTCCGGGCCGTTCTTTCGTCACGAGCGGCCGCAGGCCGGCCGCTATCGCCAGTTCCACCAGGTCGGAGTGGAGGCAATCGGCACCGATTCGCCCCTGGCGGACGCCGAGACAATCGCGCTCCTGTCGCAGTTGCTCGGCGAGCTGGGGGTACCGGGGGTCGAGCTGCGGCTGGGGAGCCTCGGGTCGCCCGATTCCCGGCAGGCCTATCTCGAGGACCTGAAGGCGTACCTGCATGCCAATCAGGAGCAGCTTTCGAAGGAGGTGCGCGAGCGGATCGATCTCAATCCGCTGCGCGCGTTCGATGCGGACGACGACGGGACGCAGGCGGTCATGGCCGCCGCGCCCACCCTGGTCGGGCGGCTCGAGGGGGCCGACGCCGAGCACTTCGCCGCGGTGCGGTCGCTTCTCGACACGGCGGGAATCGCTTACACGATCGATCCGACCCTGGTGCGCGGTCTCGACTACTACACCCGCACGATCTTCTCGTTCGTCTGCGAGGGCCTCGGGGCCCAATCGGAGGTCGGTGGCGGCGGTCGCTACGACGGGCTGATGGAGCAGCTGGGCGGACCGCCGACTCCGGCGGTTGGCTGGGCGGCCGGGATCGAGCGGATCATGCTCGCCCTTGGCGAGAAGGGGGAGAGGGGGGGACGTGATGTCTTCATCGCGGCGGCCGACGATGAGCAGCGCCCGCGGGCGCTGATGCTGGCGCGCGAGCTTCGCAATGCCGGCCTATCCGCCGAGGTGGACCTGGCCGGTCGTGGCTTGAAGGGCCAGCTCAAGCACGGGGATCGCATCGGCGCTCGCTCCGTCGTCATCCTTGAGGAGGACGGATCGGCGCAGCTGCGAGATATGGCCACGGGCAAGCAGCGTCCGGTCGACCCCGCGCGGCTTTCGGAAGAGCTGGGCGCTTGACTCCGACCCGTGGCGATTGCGACTTCCGGACGATGAAAGACTGCCAACCCCGATGAGCTCGCCATTTCCCGTCCTTCGTTCGAACGAGTACCGCGATACATGGTGTGGAGCGGTGCTTGGCGATCGCGTCGACACCGATGCGCGGGTGGCCGGTTGGGTCCATCGCCGGCGCGACCACGGAGGCCTCATCTTCATCGACCTGCGTGACCGGAGCGGCATCGTCCAGCTGGTCTTCCATCCAGACGGCTCCGGCGACGCCTTCGAGCTGGGCCACAAGCTGCGCGCTGAGGACGTCCTCAGCGCTCAAGGCCCGGTTGTTCGGCGCAGCGACGACACCGTAAACCCGGAGCTTCCAACCGGCGAGTTTGAGCTGCGGGTGAGCGATGCGGAGCTGCTCGCCGACGCCGAGACGCCTCCGTTCCAGATCGAGGGGTTCTCGGGCGAGGTCGGCGAGGATGCCCGCCTTCGGTACCGCTACCTCGACCTCCGTCGCCAGCAGATGCGGGAAGCGTTGGAGATCCGCCACCGTGTGACCGCGGCGATGCGCGAGTTCCTCGATCACGAGGGCTTCCTCGATATCGAGACACCTGTATTGACTCGCTCAACCCCAGAGGGCGCGCGGGACTTTCTCGTGCCGAGTCGCCTTCAGCGCGGCTCGTTCTACGCCCTTCCGCAGTCCCCTCAGCTCTTCAAGCAGTTGCTGATGATCGCCGGTTTCGAGCGCTACTACCAGATCGCCCGTTGCTTTCGTGACGAGGACCTGCGCGCCGATCGCCAGCCCGACTTCACCCAGCTGGATATCGAGATGTCATTCGTGGCCGTCGACGATGTGATCGACGTCAACGAGCGGCTGCTTGCTCATGTTTTCGAACGCGTCGGCGGTCCTGAGATCGCACTCCCGATCGAGCGGCTTTCCTACGACGAGGCGATCAATCGCTTTGGCACCGACCGGCCCGACCTGAGGTTCGGGTTGGAGCTCGTCGACCTTGGTGAGGTTCTCGCGCAGACCGACTTCAAGGTCTTCCGCTCGGTGCTGGATTCCGGCGGGGCGGTTCGAGGATTCAATGCCGGTAGGCACGAGGTTCCCCGTTCGGAGCTGGACGGCTTCATCTCACGGGCGCAGGAGCTCGGTGTGAAGGGCCTCGTCTGGGCGTTCAGGGAGGGGGAGGGCTGGCGGTCGCCGACCGCGAAGTTCCTCTCCGCGGAGGAGTTGCAGGGGCTCAATGCCCGGCTCGGCGCCGGCGAGGGTGATCTGCTCTTGCTGGTGGCTGACGAGCGTGCGGTCGCCAACTCCGTGCTGGGGCAGTTGCGCGTTGAGCTGGCCGAGCGCTTCGGCCTGATTCCCTCCGACGAGAACCGGCTCATTTGGATCGTCGATTGGCCGTTGATGGAGTGGAACGCCGGCGAGGGCCGCTGGGACTCGCTGCATCATCCCTTCACCGCGCCGGTGGGACAGTTCGACTCCGAGCGTCCAGGCGAGGCGCGCGCTCAGGCGTATGACCTCGTCTGGAACGGGCAGGAGATGGGGGGCGGCTCGATCCGCATCAACCGCGCCGATGTCCAGGAGGCGGTCTTTGCCGCTTTGGGAATCGATGCCGGGGAGGCCGAGGCGCGATTCGGTTTCCTACTTGAGGCCCTGCGCTATGGCGCGCCGCCGCACGGCGGCATCGCCTACGGACTCGATCGCATCGTGCAGCGGCTGCTCGGCGCGGAATCGATTCGCGATGTGATCGCCTTTCCAAAGACCGCCTCTGGGGCCGATCCGCTGACCGGGGCGCCGGCCCCCGTCGAGGAGCTGCAGCTAAGAGAGCTGGGGATTTCCCTTCACCGTGGCGGCGTGGCGGGCCACTGAGAACCGATCCGCCGTCGGCGTCCGCACGCGCCGCGCGGTATCTATGTTCCCATGAGCCTCTTCGATCGCCTGCGGCGCACACTGAGTGAACGGGCGCCCGGCCCGGGATTAACGCCCGTCCATGTTGGCGAGCCGCGCTTCGACAGCTGGGAGGTGGTGCGGGATTTCGCGGACGTGAGGACCGCGCGGGCCTGGCATCAGGCGCTCGACGAGGCAGGCATCGAAGCGGTCCTCACGGCGGACTGGCCAATCGATCGCTTCGGTCATGGCGATATCTCTCTGCGCGTGCGCGGCGATGACTGGAGTGAGGCCGAGTTGCTTCTCTCCAATCTCGACTGACCAGTCCCGGCAAGTCGGTTCAAACCTCGCTCGACGCGGGAATTCGGCCTCACTTCCGATGCACCACACGGCGCTTGCGGTGGTACCTTTGAGGTGAGGCTCGAGCCCGTTCGAGAGCCGTCTCATCGTTTGACCCAACATAAATGGCTCGGGGGCCGATCTCTCTCGATCTCGTGAGATCGCGAGGAGGCGCCCACCCTTCTCTTCAAGGGATCAAAGCCAGAGGCGGTGACGGCGGGCTGGGGCCTCTTTTGAGAGCTGTCTTTCCTCGCGGGTTCATACTTTCTCGGTCTATGAGCCGTGAACTGCTCGATGGCTATCTCCGGGATGAGACCCGGAAAGGACCCGCTGCCGCAAGAGCCTTCACCGGCGCTGCCGGTGGGGCCGCGTGTGGGGACCTTTCTCGGGTCTCCCTGGTTCTCGAGGAGGGCCAGGTCGCATCCGTCACCTGGGACGCCGAGGGGTGCGGGGCGACGCGCGCGGCCACCGCTGCCGTCGCCGAGATGGTCGAGGGGGCAACCGTGTTTGAGGCGGCGCGGGTCGGGGCGGATGCGGTGGATGAGGCGATCGGCGGTCTGATGCCGGCGAAGCGGCATGCTGCGCAGCTCGCAGGGGATGCTCTGCATCGGGCGCTGGCCAAGGCCGCCGCGTCTTCGCAGCGGCTCGCGGAGCGGCGCCCCGGCCGGGTGCTGGTGGCGATGTCCGGCGGGGTCGACAGCGCCGTCGCGGCTCTGCTGGAGCAGGAGAGTGCGGCGGAGGTGGTTGGCGTCACGTTGAAGCTCTGGGCTGACCCGGAGACGGACGGCGCCAAGGCGTGCTGTTCCCCCGAGGCCGTGATCGGGGCCCGCTCGCTCGCGCATTCACTTCACCTCCCACATCTCACCCTCGACCTCGAGCAGGAGTTTCGCCGGCGCGTGGTGGCCGGGTTCATCGGTGGTTACGCGACAGGAGCTACTCCCAATCCATGCATCGTCTGCAACGGGGAGGTGCGGATAGCGGCAATGGTCGACCTCGCCGAGCGGATCGGTGCCGAGCGGCTGGTGACCGGCCACTACGCCCGGATCGTCGACGATGGCAGCGGACGATTGCTCGCCGCCGGGTCCGACAAGCACAAGGACCAGAGCTACATGCTCGCCGCGTTGCCACCGTCGATGCTCGGCAGGCTGGGGTTTCCGCTGACCGATTTGACCAAGGCCGAAGTGCGGGCGATCGCCGCGCGCCACGGACTCGCGGTGGCCCGCAAGCCCGAGAGCCAGGACCTCTGCTTTCTGGCCGGCCAGGGCAAGGCGCGGTTCCTGCGACGCCATGGTGACCTCGAGGACCGGGATGGAGCTGTGATCGACGGTTCCGGGAGCGTGATCGGCCGGCATCGCGGTTTTCATAACTTCACCGTCGGGCAGCGCCGGGGCATCGGGGTTTCGGCCCCTGAGCCCCTATATGTGCTGGGGACCAACGCTTCCGCGAACACCGTGACGGTGGGGACGCGAAAGGAGCTCGCGACGATGCGGGTGACGATTCGCGACGCGGTTCTGCACCGCGAGGGCGCCCGCGTCGACCGCGTCAAGTTGCGCTATCGCTCGACGGCTGTGCCGGCCTCGGTCGGGGCGGTGGGGCCCGGCCGCCACCCGGAGCTCGAAGTCGAGCTGAAGCAGGCGTTTGACGGTGCCTCGCCCGGGCAGGCCGCGGTGCTCATGGCGGGTGAGGTGATCGTCGGCCACGGCACCATCGCTCGCCGGCGGAACGGCTAGAGGCTTGACGAGAAG
>JBAVGD010000360.1:0-12452 GCA_049684635.1 Solirubrobacterales bacterium
TGAGAGGGATTGACGAGGAAGCTCGGCAGGTCACTGGCGATCGCGTTCTGGAACTTGAGGTCGTAGTTGCCCAGCATTGCCAGCGCCACGGCGATCATCACTACGCCCATCGCGATCTGCAGGCCGATACCCCTCCGAGCCAGCGGCGCCGCGAGGCGCCGTCCGCCCAGCATCAGGAGGTAGAGGCTGACCGCCGAGCCCGCGCCGTAGCTGAGCGCCACCGCGAGTCGCCCCGCCGTGAAGGTCTGGGAGGCGGAGACGGTGATCACACCGGCCAGGATCGGGCCGGCGCAGGGCGCGTAGACGAGGCCGAGGCTGGCTCCGACCGCGGCTCCAGACCAGAACCCCTCGCCGCCACTCCTCACCTTGGCCCGGCCCGCAAAGCGGCTCATCGTCGCCTCGATCCGCGCCGCCAGCGCCGGGATCATCAGCGAGATGCCGAAGGCGATCAAGACCGCGATCGCGACGGTGCGCAGGAGGTCGTTGGGCAAGCCGAGCGCCGCGATCACATAGACGAGGGCGACCGTTGCGAACGTGAACGACACCGCCAGACCGGCGACGATGCCAAGCGGCCGCTTCCGCCCACCGGTGGCGCCGGCGGCGAGCGCAATCGGCAGCACCGGCAGGACGCAAGGAGACAGCGCCGTAGCCGCCCCCGCCACGAACCCGAAGAGAATCAGCAGGACCATCGACCTAACCTTGCCATCCCACACTCACCGACGGGCCGAAAACGGGTCTATATCTCACGGAATCGGCCCGTCGACCGGATTTGGCGATGTCGTGAGCGGCTGCGTATGGGACGGCGGGCCGGGTCGCGGGCTAGGCGGGCCGGGAGGTGACGGAGCCTTCAGGGCGGGCTGCCACCTCTGCGGCACGGCCCATCCGCTCGCCGATCCCGTAGTGGGCGGCGATCGTGAGCTCGTGCTCGCGGAGGAGGGGGCGCTGGGGGTCGACCGTTGGCGCGGTGCCCAGGGCCTGGCGCTCATGGGCGGTCCAGACGCGACCGCCGGCGCCCGCGCAGTTGGCGAGCGGCACAGCGATCTTCTTGGTCCGCCGGCGGCCGAGCGTGGCGATCAGCCAGGCGGGCTCGCCGCTCCCGGCATCGACAAAGACCCCGTGAACTCGGCCGAGGCGGGCGCCCCCCGCATCGTCCAGGTCAAACCCGATCCAACTCAGGGCCTCGCCAAGCGTGGGCAATCCTGCGGCGGGCGCCGCCTCAGCCACTGGAGTGCCTCTCCGTCACCGATCCGCCTGCCTTTCCATCAGCTCGGTTGCAGCGGTGGCGGGATCCAACTCGCGCTTCACCACCCGCTCCAGCAGGGCAGCCGTCTCGGGGTCGCCGGCGGCGGTCGCCTCCAGTCGCCGCCGCATCCGCGAAGCGGCGATCCCCAGGACCTCGTTGCGCAGGTTGCGGGCTCGCCGCTCCCCGAGCGTGCCGGCAGCCTCGATATACGCGCGGTGCTCCCCGATCTTCGCCGCCAGCTCCTCGATCCCCTCCCCCCGCACCGCCTCGGTGCGCAGGATCGGCACCTTCCAACCGCCGGGCTCCTGAGAGAGCGCCAGCACACTGCGCACCTCGCGCACCATGGTGTCGGTCATCGGGTGGTCGGCCTTGTTGACGACGATGACGTCGGGGATCTCCATCACGCCGGCCTTCAACGCCTGGATCGAGTCGCCCGAGCCGGGCATCAGCGCCAGCACGATCGTGTCGGCGTGGTCGACGATGTCGATCTCGGCCTGTCCGACCCCGACCGTCTCGATCAAAACGTCGTCTTTGCCGGCGGCATCCATCACCAGCGCCACCTGCAGGGCGGCCTCCGAGAGGCCGCCCAGGGCGCCGCGCGTGGCCATCGAGCGAATGAATACGCCTGGATCCAGGAAGTGGTCGGAGAGCCGGATCCTGTCGCCCAGAAGGGCCCCTTTGGTGAACGGGCTCGAAGGGTCGATAGAGAGCACCGCCACCTCGCGGTCGGCCTTGCGCAGCTCGGCGGTGAGGGCGCCGATCAGCGTGCTCTTTCCCACCCCCGGCGGCCCGGTGAAGCCCACAATCCGAGCCTTGCCGGTGCGCGGGTACACCTCGCGGACCAGCTCCCAGCCGGCGGGGTCGTCGGACTCGATCAGAGTGATCGCCCGAGCCAGCGCCCGCTTGTCGCCGGCGACCAGTCGCTCGGCAAGCGAGGCTGATTTCGCGGTCTCGGCCATCGCTGCGTGAGTCTAGGGGCAATCGATCCGCTCGGATGACAGCGCCGCGCGCACTCGCCGCCCAGACATCGAGCTCTAGAGTTCCGCGCGCCATGATCCGCCTGGCCCGCTCCATCCGCTTCTGCGCACGCAATGGAATGCTGAACCGCAAGTACGGGCGGCTCCTCTGGCGCTACCTGTGGCGGCGACTCTTTACCGCGGCCGGGCGGCGGTGGCGCACCAGAGGGCTGGTGTTCTTCGGCCCCGGCCTCGAACTCGAGATCGGCCGCCGGGGCCGCGTCGACTTCGGCCGCTTCGTCTGGCTTGGGGACAGTACGAAGATCCGCTGCCACGAGGGTGTCGTCGAAATAGGCGACAAGACGGTGATGGGACAGGAATGCACCATCTCCGCCTACCGGCGGGTACGGATCGGCGAGCAGTGCGTGATCGCCGACCGCGCGATGTTCATCGACTTCGATCACGGCGTCGTCGAGGTCGATCGACCGATCCGCAAGCAGGGCATCTACATGCGCGACGTGGTGGTCGGCTCGAATGTCTGGATCGGCTACGGCGCCTGCATCCTGCGCGGAGTGCAGGTCGGCGACAACTCGATCGTCGGCACCAACTCGGTCGTGACGAAGGACGTGCCCGCGAACGCGGTGGTCGCCGGCATCCCCGCGCGAATCATCCGCATGCGAGAGGCGCCCCAGGAGCTGCGCTGGTCGAACCCGGTCGAACCAGACCCGTCCGCTCCGAGCACCCTCCCACCACCCGACTGATCAGCCGAGCGCCGAGATGAGGTCGGCCGGAGAGAGGACTGGCGCTTGGTCGGTGTGGGAAACGACTCAGGCGTGGCTGGGGTCACCGACCAGATCGGCATAGACGGCGGCTGTCTGCTCCGCGACATCGCCCCAGTCGAAGCGGCGCAGGTGCTCGTAGGCTTCCGCCACCAGGCGGCGGCCGAGCTCGTCGTCGCGCAGGACGCGGATCGCGACGTCCGCGAGGGCGTCGGGGTCGCGGGCGCGGAAGCGCAGGCCCGCCTCCTCGTGCGGGACGACCTCTCGCAAGCCCCCCGTGTCGGCGACGATGCAGGGACAGCCGGATGCCATCGCCTCCAGCGCGACCAGGCCGAACGGCTCGTAGATCGACGGCACCACGGTCAGGTCGGCGATCCGGTAGAGCGAGTGCAGCACGTCGTCCCCGATCCAGCCGAGGAAGGTGCCGTGGTCCATCAGCCCCAGCTCCTCTGCCTGCTTGCGGAGCTCGGCCTCATGCGTGCCAGAGCCCGCGACCAGGAAGCGGGTGCCGGGCGCCTGCTCGATCACCTGGGGCATCGCCTCCAGCGCCAGTTGAAAGCCCTTCTCGTAGACCAGCCGCCCGATCAGCAGCACCAGCTTTTCGTCGGGTGCCGCAAACTCGGAACGGAGCCTCTTCAGCTCGGCGGGGTCCTGGTACTGAAGGTCATCCGGGTCGATCCCGTTGGGAATCACGCTGATCCGCTCCTCCTCGACCCCGAAGATGTCCGCGATCTGCTCACGCATGTAGTGGGAGCAGGCGATCACCCGCTCGGAGCGGTTCGTGATCCAGCGCTCGACCTCGTGAATGTAGCTCTGGGGATGCTTGTCGACCCAGCCCTGATGGCGGCCGTGCTCGGTCGCGTGGATGGTCGTCAGCAGCGGCGCCCCGAAGCGCTTGGCAAGGTGATCGCAGGCGTTGGCGACGAGCCAGTCATGGCCGTGAACGAGATCGAAGCTGTGGCGATCGCCCAGCTCGACGCCCGCGGCAAGCATGTCGGAGTTCATCCGCTCTACCCAGGCGACGAACTCGCCGAGGTCGGTCGGGCGCTTCGGCTCGCGGATGCGATGGATGACGACCCCGTTGCGATGCTCCTCGGCGGGAGACTCCTCCCCACCGCGAGTCAGAACATGGACCTCGATCTTCCGCTCGACAAGCGCCTCGGAGAGCTTGCGGACGTGGCGGGCCAGGCCTCCCTCGATCAGAGGCGGGTACTCCCAGGAGAGGATCAGGACACAGGTCACGTTTGCGGCGTCTGTTAGGGCTCCAGCAGGGGCGCCAGGCTCAGATCGGGAGCGAGAGAGCGCAAGCGCGAGTCGGTAACGGATGGGGAGTCTACGGCCTGCAACATGGCCGCCGCATGGCCCGTGGCCCGCTGAAACGCGTAGTCCCCGGCCTGCTTGCGCTTGTCGAGAAAGGCCCAGTCGCTGCTTTGGACCGCAAGCAGCTCGCGGGCGGCCCGGCTGGCGGCGGCGCCACGGAGGCCGCTGCCGAGCGCTCTCATCAGTCGCAGCTCCAGCCGCCTCGCCCCCCAGGCCAGATCCGCAACCGCGGGCGAGTCCCAGGTGCTCAGATCCTTGTCCTCACCCCAGGTGGAGGGCATAAGCGGTCGCTCGGCGGGAGTGTGCTCGGTAAGCGCCTCGGGAACCGTGAGCAGGCGAATACCGGCGGCGGCGGCGCGGGCGAGCACCTCCTCCAGCCAGACGGCGCCCTCCGACCACCAGTGGCCAAGCAGCTCGGTGTCTATCGCAAAGACCAGCAGCCCCCGGCGCGCTCGCGCGCCGGCGAACTCGCGCAGACGGGCTGCAACCGCGTCGAGGAACTCGCCGGCCTGCCTCCTGGCAGCCGCCGCCGCTGCAGGCGGATCGTAGGCGCCACCGCCGACCTTCCAGATCCGCATCCCACGCAGCGATTTGCCGGCGAACTGGGCATGCGCCGGATCCGACGGGTAGCCGTCCAGCGACCACAGCCAGCCGATCGCCTCCCAGTCGATCGGAAGCGCCACGGGCCCCGCCTTCGTCGCCACCGGAGTCAGCGCTTCGAGCGGCTCGCTGTGGGCGCTCTGGTCGACGCAGTACCAGCGCACGCCGTGCTCCGCGAGGCGCCACTCCATTCCCGGCACGTAGGCGCACTCGGGTAGCCAGAAGCCTCCGTCCCAGCCGAACCGGCGCCGGTGCGAGCGAATGCCGGCATCCAGCTGGAGATGAAATCCGGCCCTGGTGGCCAGCAGGGGCAGCACGGCGTGAGTCGCGGCCGAGGTCGCAAGTGCGATGCGGCCGTCGGCCTGGCGCTCGCGGAACATCCGCAGCGGGTCGCCATCGGCCGCGTCGAGCAGATCGAGGGCATGCCGGTAGCGGGCCAGCTCCGCCTCGCATGCCGCCCTGCACTCGGCCGGCACCTCATCGCGATCGGCCGCGGCGGCGTCGATCCGCCAGCGGACGAGGAACTCGCGCAGCCGCCGCCGCACGCCCTCGTCCTCCAGCTGGTCCGCGAGGACCGGAGTCACCGTCAGGGTGACGTCCCGGGCCACCTCCAGCACCGGTAGGTAGGAGCGGATCACGGCGTCGAACAACCACTCCTCGCCGAACGGGTATGTCCCAAAGCCCTCCACGTAGGGCATGTGCGAGTGGAGGACGATCGCTAGGTCGCCGACTGTTTCCTCTGCGTTCACCGCGGTGCCTCGGGGGTGGGAGGAGGGCTGGGTCCCCCTCTCCGCTCAACTTTTTCGGTGGGGCGTTGGCGGCTGGCCGCGGTCGCCGCGCCGAAAAAGTACAAGCCGCGGAGAGGGGGACCCGGCCCTCCTTCTCTACGGGGCATGGCAGACGGCGACGAAGTCGAGGGCACGGTCGAGATTTCCCGTCCTCAAGCTGAAGTCATCGGCGGAGATTGCCGGGGTGAAGCGGTCGTAGAACGGCTTGGTCAGGTGGAGGGCCTTGTGGACGCGGTCCCAGCCGAGCTTGAGGGCGATCTCGTGGGCGCGCAGCTTGCGGGCGTGGAACAAGCCCAACACCTCGACTCGGTCGAAGTGCTCCTCGCAGAGCTGCCGGAACTCCGCCGCCCGGTACTCGTGGACGTGCCAGGGGTTGTCGGACTTCTCGGCACCGGGCGGGGCAAGCGTCAGCAGGTTGGGTGTCGATACATAGGCGACGCCGCCCGGCGCCAGCATCGACTTGAAGTGCTCGAGGATCGCGCCGGGGTCCTCGACGTGCTCGATCGTCTGCAGGAAGACGACCGCCTCGGAGGGCTCGGAGAAGCTCTCGACCAGATCGCGGGCGAAGCGAAGGTTGGGTCGCACGTAACGCAGCCGCGCATGCTCGTGCGCCTCGGGGTTGGCGTCAACTCCCACCACGGAGGCGGCGGAGGCGGCCAGGACATTGGAGCCGTATCCCTCCCCGCAGGCCATATCGACGACGCGCTTGCCGGCGACCCGGGTCGTGATCCACTCGTAGACGACGAGATGGCGCCGGTACCAGTAGTTCTCCTCCGGGACGTCGGGAAGGGTTCGCTCGCCGGTCAGCGGCAGCGGCGGCACGCCGGCAGGTTGGTTGAGCTGAAGGTATTCGCGCTCCACGATGCCGCACCGTATAGCGGTCGCTTCCTGCGCGGACGGGCGGCCGTATAGCTGTCGCCTCCCGGCGTGGACGGACGGCCGGATCGCGATCGCCTCCAGTGAGAGGGGCGACGTGCCGTGACCTGGCGGACCGTATGGGTACTCAACCAGCGGCACGTCCAGCCCACCCGCCGCTGGATTCTTTCGGCTACGCGGATCCGTGTACCGTTCCCGCCTCGATGCCAGCCTCTCCTACGGCCACCGCTGAGCACATCAAGGACGTCAACACGCGCTACCACGACGTGGCCGCGGACGAATACGACGCCAAGTGGGGAATCGACTTCGGGCGAACGGGACAGCAGCAGGTCCGGCTGAAGCTCGCCAAGGCTCTCGGCGGCCTCGAGGGGCACAGCTTCGGCGATGCGCTGGAGATCGGCGCCGGTACCGGCTACTTCTCGCTCAACCTGCTCCAGCTGGGTGTGATCGAGCGGCTCACCGCCACCGATATCTCGCCCGGGATGCTGCACCGGCTCTCGACCACGGCTGAAGTACTGGGCCTCGAGGCGGCGACCGTCGCCAGCGATGCCGAAGAGCTGCCCTTCGAGGACGAGAGCTTCGATCTGGTCTTCGGCCACGCCGTGCTCCATCACATTCCCGACCTCGAGCAGGCGTTCCGCGAATTCCGGCGGGTCCTGCGCCCCGGTGGTGCCATCGCGTTCTGCGGTGAGCCCTCTCGCTACGGAGACCGGCTGGCGGCGGTCCCCAAGCGGGCCGGCCTCCTCGCCGCGCCGGCCTGGCGACGGGTAGTCGGGGCCCAGCGCCGGGCGGTGGCAGAGAGTGAGCAGTCGAATGGTCACGCGCTCGAGGGCGAGGTCGACGTGCACGCCTTCGCCCCCGCCGACCTGCGGCGGCTGCTCGCGGACGCGGACTTCGAGGATCGGCGTGTCGGTGGTGAGGAGCTCCTGGCAAACGCCTGGGGCTGGGGCATGCGAACGGCCGAGTCGACGGCCGAGCCTGAATCGGTCCCCTTCCGCTGGCGCCGCTTCGCCTTCAACAGCTACATCGCGCTGCAGAAGGTCGACACCCGCCTGCTGGAGCCACGCCTCCCCGCCGAGCTCTTCTACAACCTGCTCGTCTCCGGGCGCAAGCCGGCCTAGTGACCTGAGTCAGCGACGGCCTCGCTGCCGGCCGACATCGACGATCGCGTCGAGCACAGGACCCACGCAGATTCAGCTGGTGGCGCGGCGCGCGCGGAAGAGCCTGACGCGGGCGTCGAAGCCCTTGATGTGGCGCTCGCCGGCGAAGGAGTATTCGAAGCCCTCGCCCGCCGCTTCCCTGGTTGGCTCGTCGATCAGGACCGAGCCTGGTTTGGCGATTGCCGTCAGCCGGCTGGCCAGGTTCACGGGCTGGCCGTAGTAATCGCCGGTCTGCCCGAGGACGGACCCGAAGGCGACGCCGGCGCGCAGCTGCGGGAACTCCGCGCCCTCGCGTTCGGAGGCCTCGACCAGGCTCAACGCTGAGGCCAGCATCGGCTCGGCCTCGGTGGAAACCAGCATCGCCGCGTCGCCGATCAGCTTCACCAGGCGAACCGGCGATTCGGCGACCGCCGTTGCCATCTCTTCCAACCTGCCGGCGACGACGCCCAGTTCCTCGGTCGGGAGCTCCTCGCCGAGCTTGGTGAAACCGACCAGGTCGGCGAAGCAGACGGCGAGCTCGCTCGTCGCCCCCATCTCTCCCGAGGCGAGGTCGGCCGCGCCGATCACGTCGCGGCGGATCTGCTCGAGCATGTGGGCTCGCAGGGCGTAGACGAGGACCGGCTCGACCAGCGGCTGCATGTACTCGGCGGCGGCGGCGAAGCGCAGCGCCAGGTCGCGCTCCGTGTCCCCCGGCTGCATCAACGTCCGAATGCTCAGTTCGCGATTCGCCTCGGCGATCCGCGCGGTGGCCATTCCAATCGTGCGCGCAACCTGCAGCATCCCCTCCTCCGGCAGGCCCGAATCGCGAAGCGCCTTGACCCGCCGAGCCGCCTCCAGGTCGGCCTCGGTCAGCGACCGTTCGTCCGGATCCGGGTAGGGGATGCCGAGGGCGGCGGCGGCCCGCTCCAGCAGATCCAGCTCAAGGCCGGCCGCCATGGCGATCTCATGCGGCGTGTAGAGGGGACCGGTGCCGGCCAGCGCCCGCTCCACCGGTAGGAGGGTGAGGCGTCCCGCCTCGATGGCCCGGCGGAGCTCCTCGACCGGGACGTCTTCCGCCGCAAGCCGCTCCAGGAGCTCCCGGCGCGCCTGCCGCGCGTCGCCCTTGAGGCCGTCGAGCAGCCCCTCAGCCTCGAAATCGATCTCGGCGGCGGTCTTCCTTGCCACGCGCCAATTCTTGCCGTTCCCTCACCCCTCAGGCGTTCCGCCCCGCCCCCATCCGCCGACGGGCCGGCCTTTATGAACGCAGCGGCTTGGAGCTGGCGCTGTCCTGACGCCCCGTTAACACCGGATAGGCGTCCAAAAGGCTTGCGTTGTAAACCGTCGACACCGAACCCTGTCGGCACTCCTAGGGAACGCTGACGACGGCGCCACCGCGGCGGGGGTCGCCGCCGCCGCTGAGCGCGCCGGTGACGGGGTCGCATGCCACGGCCTGCACGCCACCGAAGAAGAGATTGAGGCGGGGCCGGCGAAGGACCGGGACACCCCGCGCCTCGATCCGTGCCAGCGCCTGCTCGTCGATGCCCGGCTCCGCCTGGACGAGGCCGGCCTCGGAGTGGAGTCGCGGGGCCCGCACGGCGTCTCCGACGCTCATCCCCTCCTCCACCACGCGCACGATCGTCTGCATGATCGCCGAGCGGATCCGGTTCGAGCCGGCGCTGCCCAGCCCGAGCTCAATCTCACCGTCGCGCAGGACAACCGTCGGCGCCATCATCGACGGCACGCGCCGGCCGGGCGCTATCGCGTGGAAGCCGAGCGGGTTGAGGTCCTCCTCGCCCAGCATGTTGTTCAGGATGACCCCCGTCCCCGGAACGAGCACGCCGGAACCGGATCCATTCGAGCAGGTGACGTTCGCACACATGCCATCGCCGTCGAGCACGGAGATGTGGGTGGTCGAACCGAGCAGCTCACCCGCTCTGCGATCGAGGTTGGCGGGGTCGAGCAGGCCCGCCTCCAGCTCCTGGCCATACAGTGCTTCCGCGAACTCCACGCCGCGCTCGGCATTGGCGGCATCCATTGCCGCGACGAGCCGCGTGGGCCCGCTGCGCGCCCCGAGCCGTTCCAGGATCCTCAGGCTGTACGCGATCAGGATGCCTCCGGAGGAGGGCGGTGGGTTGGTCAGCACCTCGGCCCCGCGAAATCTGACGCTGATCGGGCGCCGCTCGATGGCCTCGTAGGTGGCGAGATCAGAGACGCCGAGAGTCCCCCCATGCTCGACCGTGAACTCGCTCAACGCCGCCGCCACCTCGCCCCGGTAGAAGGGCTCCGCGCCTTCGGCGCCAAAGCATTCCAGCGCCTCCGCAAGATCTGGGAAGCGGAAGGTGTCCCCTTCACGCAACGGACGGCCGTGCCGCGCGTACAGCTCACGCGTGCCCTCCAGGCGCTCGTGAATCGGCGCCAGGATCCTCAGGATGTAGGCCTGCTCGGCGTTCACGGGCGCGCCCTCGCGGGCGAGCCGGATTGCGGGAGCGACGAGGTCGGTGAGCGGGACGGTGCCGAACCGCTCCAGCGCCAGCTCCAGGCCCGCCGCCGTCCCCGGCACACCGCACGAGGCGGGGCCGACATAGAACGTCTGCACGGTCTCGGCATCGAAGTGCACAGGAACCGGGACGAGCTCCGCGCCGCGCTCGACGCCGTCCTTGCCCGGCGCCGCCACGAAGAAGTCGATGAGGACGGTTCCGATTCCCTCTTCGACTCCCCCGCCGCCGGAGGGTCTTGGGCGAGAAGGCGCCCCGTGAACCATCATGAAACCGCCGGCACCGAACCCGGTCAACGGGCTCTCCACGGCGAACGACGCAAGCACCGCTCCCACCGCGGCATCGACGGCATTGCCGCCATCGCGAAGAATCTGCGCGCCGACCTCCGCCGTAATCGGATGGCCTGCGGCGACGACCCCGCTCATGAGGCTCGTGGACTAACCGGGCAGGAACTCTGGGATATCGAGGTTGTCCAGCACACCGCGAGAGCCACCGCGGGAGGCGGAGCGGTCCGGGCTGCCCGTCGCGGTACGACGGATCGTCGGTTCTGCCGGACGCCGGGGCGGGCGGGCGCGACCGTCGAAGCGCGTCGCGACGACTGTCACCCAGACCTGCTCGCTCAGCTCATCGTCGACGTTGGCGCCGAAGATGATGTTGGCATCGGGATGAGCCGCCTCGCCGACCAGCTTGGCTGCCTCGCTGACCTCGACCAGCGAAAGGTCCGGCCCGCCGGTGATCGAGAGCAGGATCGAACGCGCCCCCTCCATCGAGGTCTCCAGCAGCGGCGATGAGATTGCTTTTTCGGCAGCGAGCAGGGCGCGGCCCTCGCCGCTTCCCATGCCGATGCCGAGCAGAGCACGGCCGGCGTCGGACATGATCGTCCGCACGTCTGCAAAGTCAAGATTGATCAGGGCCGGCAGCGTCACAAGGTCGGATATGCCCTGCACACCCTGGCGCAGGACGTCGTCGGCGACCTGGAATGCCTCGATCATCGAGGTCTGCTGGTCGAGCACCTCCAGCAACCGGTCGTTCGGCACGACGATCAGCGTGTCTACCTCGGCCGCAAGCGCCTCGATTCCCTTGTTCGCCTGGTTGCCGCGCCGCGAGCCCTCAAAGCTGAACGGCTTGGTGACGATTCCGACGGTCAGCGCCCCGACCTCGCGGGCGAGGCGGGCAACCACCGGTGCCGCGCCGGTCCCGGTGCCACCACCGGCTCCGGCCGCCACGAAGACCATGTCCGAGCCTTTCAGCAGGCGCTTGATTTTGTCCTGCTCACCGAAGGCCGAGCTGTGGCCCAGCTCCGGGTCGGCACCGGCGCCAAGGCCGCGCGTCTGCTCGTCGCCAATGTGGACGGTGACGTCGGCAACGCAAAGCTGCAAGGACTGAAGATCGGTGTTAACAGCCAGGAACTCGACGCCGGGGACCCGAGCCTCAACCATCCGGTTGACCGCGTTCACACCGGCCCCGCCGACGCCGACGACCCGAATCACGGGCTGGTGCGGCGCCCCGCTGCCCGGCGGCTCGTAGGCGGGCTCCTCACGCCCGTACCGGGGCGCCTCGACGATCGGTTCGAGTTCGCGCCGCTGCTTCGGCTCCTCGGAAAAGACCCGCTTCAACCGCTCCGGCGGCGTTTCCCGACTCTGCGCCGGCTCTTGCTCTGCGGCCTCAGCCGCAGACGCTTCTCCCGCGGGTGGCGTGGGGCTGGGCTCCTCGCCCGCAGCCTGCGAGGACGAGGAGTCCTGCCCCATGACAGGACCCGCGGGCCTAGCGTCCGGGTTGCCCCCCGTGACAGGACCCGCGGGCGGGCGGTCTGAAGTCTCGTCGTCTGGCCGACGATCGGCGTCCTGCTCAGACTCGCCGGAAGTGGAGCGGAAGAGCGCGGCGAGGGGACCCTCGCGCATGCTTGCGCGCTTATGCCGAGCCATTCGCCAGGACCTCCTTCGCCAGCTCCCGGTAGTAATTCGCGGCGCTACTGCCGGAATCGTACTTGAGAACGCTGGCCCCCTTGACGGGCGCCTCGGCGAATTTGATGGCCTTTCGAATGCGGGACCTGAAGACAAGGTCCCCGAAGTTCTCCTCGAGGATCTCGATCGCCTCCTTGGCGTGCACCGTGCGCACGTCAAGCATGGTCGGCAGGATGCCCTCGATCTTGACGTCCGGGTTGAGGTTCTCCTGGATCATCTTCAGCGTGTTCTGGAGCTGGACCAGCCCGCGCATCGACAGATACTCGCACTGGACGGGGACGATCACCTTGCT
>JBAVGD010000361.1:0-2384 GCA_049684635.1 Solirubrobacterales bacterium
GCGGCCTCGCGGGCGGCGGCCAGCCGGTGGGCCGAGACCTGCGCCGAAGGCTCGCCGAGCAGGCGGCCCAGCTCGCCCGCGTGGGGAGTGAGAATCGTCGGCTGCGTGCGGCCGGTGAGCAACTCGACCCGTCCGGCAAATGCGTTCAGCCCATCCGCGTCGAGTACGAGCGGGGCTTCGATCCTGGGAACGATTTCGCGCGCAAGCTCAATCGAGGCCGGGTCCCGTCCCAGCCCGGGGCCGAAGACAACCGCGGCCGCCCGCTCCGTGGACCGCAGCAGTCGCTTCGCGGAGGCCGGCGCGAGGCAGCCGTCCCCTCCGGGACAGCCGACCGACATCACCTCAGGTTGCCCCGCTTCGAAGACCGGCTCGAGTTCGGCCGGCACGGCCACCGTCGCGTAGCCGGCGCCGGCGCGGATGGCCGCCTGCGAGGACATCAGGACGGCGCCCGTCAGGCCACGGGAGCCACCTGCGATGACCACCTCCCCGGAAGTGAACTTGGTCGACCGCGGGCCGCGTCGCGGCAATAGTTCGAGCACGGAGCGGTGGATCTCGCCCCCTGCAACCTCAGCTGGTGCTCCGTCCGGAATCCCTATCGGGGCCACCCGGAGATCGCCGGTATGCCACTTTCCGGGTGCGACGCGGTGCCCGATCTTGGCGGCATGAAAGCCAATCGTGTAGTCGGCCTCAACCGCCACGCCCTCCACCTCGCCGGTCGAGGTATCAACGCCAGATGGAACATCGCAGGCGATCACCGGCGCGCCGCAGCGATTGATCGCCTCAATCGCGGCTGCAACCGGTTCACGGGGGGCGCCGGAGAAGCCCGTGCCGAAGATCGCGTCCACGACCGCTCCGGAGCCGGTCAGCCGCGCCGCAATGTCCTCGCCTTCGGATGCACCGGTTACGCGCTCCAGGTTGGCGGCCGCGTCGCCGCTCAGCTCGTCGGCGGGCCAGAGCAGCAGCGTCTCGACCGTGAAGCCCGCCTCGCCCAGATAACGAGCGGCCACCAGTCCGTCCCCGGCGTTATTCCCCTTGCCGCACACAACGCGGACCGGGCCCCCCTGGGCAACCTCGCCAACCACCTCCGCAACGGCCCGTCCTGCCGCCTCCATCAGCTCAAGCGACGGGACCCCCATCTCCGCGATCGCCCACCGATCCACGGCGCGCATCCCATCGGCGTCATACAGCGGTTTCAGCCACGCCTCCATCTCGATGCAGCCTAACCAGGGCCAGGCTCATGAGGCTGGGTCAGTCCAGAATGGCTACAGCGGCGGCGTAGTCGTCGGAGTGAGCCAGCGAGATTGCGATGTCCCTGCCGGCCGCAGCGTCGGCGGGGCGACCGCTGAGGCGGATGGACGGGGGCTTGCCGGCGACTACCTCGATATCGCGCAGCCGGACGCCGTCCGTGAGTCCCAGCGCCTTGACGACCGCCTCCTTGGCGGCGAAACGGGCAGCGAGATGGCGGGCTGGACGAGCATGTGCCGCCGCGTAATCGCGCTCGGCATCGGTAAACAGGCGATCCGCAAGGCCCGGCTGACGCTCCAAGGCGCGCTCCATCCGATCGATCTCGATGAGGTCGATGCCGATACCAGCAGCCAACGACGGCCCGCTACTTCGTCAGGCCGACGATCAACTTGACGGTGCTCAGATCGCCAGAGGCACCCGAGCCGAGGCCTATGAAACGGATCTTCCGCAGGTAGGGAACCGCTTCCTGGAAGCCGGTATCGGAGCTTGGCACGAGGGCCTCCGCCAGCTGCAGCGCAGCTGAGCCGTCCACGAAACCGCTGATCGGAGTGCTGCCGAGCGCGGCGACCGCTTCCTTGTAGGTCGGATTGTCGGCGAGGGTCTTGCCCGCGGGGGCGGCGAGTCCGAGCAGGGTCTGCGGAACGCCGTAGCCGATCGCGACTCGCCCTTCTTCGGCGGCGACAACGAGCGGCTTGCGCCCCAGTTCGGCGCTGTGCACCGCAAACCCGCTCACCTTGCCGCCGAGCACGGAGACGCCGCCGACGTGGAATGCACGGACGAGCACGATCGCCCTTTCGACGGCTTCGCTCGCCTTGGGCCCCGTGGCGGTGAGCACGAGCGCCCCACCGAGGCTGCTTTCGCTGTTGCCGGTGGCGAAGACGGCGGCGTCATGGAGCGAGTCGACGAGTCCTTCGAGGTCGATGCCGAGTTCCTGGACGCCCTTCTTCAGCTGGTGCGGCGGAATCGTGCCCGGGACGCCTTCTTCGTCGAGGCTGTCGATCGCCTGCTTCAGCTGGTCACCGAACCCGGAGGCCGCCAGCGCGGCGAACGAGGTTTCCGGCAGCGAGCCAAGCAGCTTCGAAGCGTCGCCACTCGGTGCGTTTTCGCCGCCGAGGTCGCTGCTCGCATCAACCTCGATC
>JBAVGD010000362.1:0-9135 GCA_049684635.1 Solirubrobacterales bacterium
ATCTTCGATTTTCCAGGCATCCACGGGACCAGAGGAGGCGGCGCCGGTATCTTTGGCTGACCAGCCGACTGGAAGGAGCGGACAGGTGGAGAGTGGAACCGCTGAGGTGAGCGGCAGTGCAACCGAGCGTGAGCTGAAGACGTCTGCGAACAACCTCGAGGTCCGCAACCCGGCCACCGGTGCGCGGATTGCCGACGTGCCGATCGACAGCCCGGACGCGGTTGCCGCGACGGTCGCACGGATTCGCGCCAGCCAGCCGGAGTGGGAGGCGATGGGGATCGCCGGTCGCTATCGCTGGCTCGGCAAGCTGCGCGACTGGCTTCTGGACAACAGCGAGCGGGTTCTCGACACGATGCAGGCCGAGACCGGCAAGGTCAGGGCCGATGCCGCCAACGAGCCCGTCTACCTCGCCGACCTGATCAACTTCTACGGGACCAAGGCCGAGAGGTTCATCGGCGAGGAACGGGTCCGTCCCCACTCGCCTCTGCTCGCATCGAAGAAACTGCGCATCCAGTACAGGCCCCATCCCGTCGTCGGCATCATCAGTCCCTGGAACTTCCCGCTGATCCTGGCCCTCGGCGATGCGATCCCAGCTCTTCAGGCCGGTGCGGCTGTGGTGATCAAGCCGTCTGAGTTCACTCCACTCGGACTTGCCGAGGTGGTCAAAGCCTGGAAGGAGGAGATCGGCGGGCCCGACGTGCTCGACTGCGTGCAGGGGATCGCCGAGACCGGCGGCGCGCTCGTCGATGCCGTCGACTTCGTCCAGTTCACCGGCTCCGAGCGGACCGGCCGCAAGGTCATGGCGCGCGCGGCAGAGACGCTGACCCCGGTCAGCCTCGAGCTCGGAGGCAAGGACCCGATGATCGTTCTCGCCGACGCTGACCTCGAGCGGGCGGCCAATGCGGCGGCTTGGGGCGGAATGATGAACTCCGGCCAGATCTGCATGTCGGTGGAGCGGATCTATGTCGAGGAGCCCGCCTATGACGAGTTCCTGACCAGGCTCACTGCCGCCGTGAACAAGCTGCGGCAGGGTGCCGACGGCAAGGCTTTCGGCAAAGAGATCGGCGCTATGACCTCACCCAACCAGATGGCCATCGTCGAGGACCACGTCGGCGACGCGCTCGCCTGCGGCGCGAAAGCGCTGACCGGCGGTAGGCGGGTCGAGGGCCCAGGCGATTATTTCGAGCCAACGGTGCTGGTCGATGTCGACCACTCGATGAAGGTGATGAGCGAGGAGACCTTCGGGCCGGTGGTCGGGGTGATGAAGGTGCGCGACGCCGAGGAGGCTCTGCGATTCGCCAACGACAGCCGCTACGGACTCTCCGGTTCGGTCTTTGGCGAGAAGGAGCGGGCTGAGCGGGTGGCGCGGCGCGTCGAGTGCGGTGCCGTGAACGTCAACGACGTGCTGGTGAATTACTTCGCCATGGACGTGCCGATGGGCGGCTGGAAGCAGTCCGGCATCGGCTACCGCCATGGCGAGCCGGGGATCAAGAAGTACTGCCGCACCGAGTCCGTCGTGATCACTCGCTTCGCCGGCAAGCGCGAACCGACCTGGTACCCCTACACGAAGACCCGCCGAAGTCTCGTCGGCCGCGTTATGCGTGCAGTCAACGCTCGCGACATGAAGCGGCGCCTCGGCCTGCGCGGCTAGCCACCACTTCATCGGTCACGGGTCCGTCATCGCCGTGGCACGAGGGGCCAGGGCACCCTCCCACGGAGGCTCAAGGGCCGCCGCGTCACGGATACGTCTTGGGTAGGGGTCGGGGTGGCCCTCTCGAAAAGACTCAAGGGCAGACATTCCGCACCCGCGAACTCGCTCCAGCTGCGCGACGGTCTTTTCGGGAGGGCCACCCCGACCCTTAACCTCTGACGTTCATGCTAAAGCGTGACTTCATAGCCGCTACGAGAGAGCGCGTCGTCGTCTTCGACGGCGGCATGGGCGCGACCCTCGAGCAGTTCGACCTCACGCAGGCCGACTACGGCGGCCTCGCCGGCAAATGCCACGAGGCGCTGGTGCTGAACCGGCCCGACGTGATCGAGGGCGTTCACACGTCGATGCTGGAGGCCGGCGCCGAGGTCATCGAGACCGACACCTTCCAGGGCTCGCGACTGAAGCTCGATGAGTGGGGCCTTGGCGAGCAGACGCTGGAGATCAACACGAAGGCGGCGCAGATCGCCCGCAAGGTCGCCGGGGAGGACCGCTTCGTCGCCGGCTCGATCGGCCCCACCGGCTTCCTGCCCGCATCGGACGATCCGACCCTGGGAGACATCTCCTTCGCGAAGCTGGTCGAGGTCTTCGCCGAGCAGGCAAGTGGCCTGGTCGAAGGCGGCGCCGACCTGATCATCATCGAGACGGCGCAGGACATCCTCGAGGTCAAGGCGGCGATCTTCGGCGCCCGCGAGGCGTTCAAGCAGGCCGGTCGCACTCTGCCGATCCAGACCAGCGTGTCGCTGCTTCCCCAGGGAGGCAAGATGCTGCTCGGCACCGATATCCAGGCGGTGCTGACCACGCTGAGCGCTCTCGGGGTCGACGTGATCGGCCTCAACTGCTCGACCGGTCCCGAGGACATGCGCGATGCCATTCGCTACCTGGGCGAGAACAGCCCACTGCCGGTCCATTGCATCCCCAACGCCGGCCTCCCGCTTCAGGGGCCTGACGGCGAGACGATCTTTCCCGAAAAGCCCGGGCCCCTGGCGGCGACGCTGGGCGAATTCGTCGAGCGCTACGGCGTCGGCATCGTCGGTGGCTGCTGCGGCACCACGCCAGAGCACATTCGCGCGATCCGCGAGCGGGTCGACGGTCGTGTGCCGGGAGAGCGCCCCGCGCCCGGCCCGATCGAGATCTCCTCGATGATGACCTCTACCCCGCTCGTCCAGGAGCCGCGCCCAACCCTGGTCGGCGAGCGCGTCAACTCGCAGGGCTCGAAAAAAGCCAAGGAACTGCTGCTTGCCGACGACTACGACGGCCTCGTCCAGGTCGCCGAAGACCAGGTCGAAGGCGGCGCCCACGTGCTCGACATCTGCGTCGCGCTGACCGAGCGCTCCGACGAGGACGAGCAGATGAGGGCGGTGGTCGAGCGGGTCTCGCTGACCCAGCCCGCTCCGATCCAGGTCGACTCGACCGAGCCGGAGGTGATCAAGGCCGCGCTGGAGCAGATCCCGGGGCGGGCGATCGTCAACTCGATCAACCTCGAGGCCGGGCGCGATAAGGCCGACACGGTGATCCCGTTGGCCAAGGCGCACGGCGCCGCCCTGATCGCGCTGACGATCGATGAGGTCGGAATGGCGAAGACAGCCGAGCGCAAGGTGGAGATCGCAGAACGCCTGCGCGACATCGCCTGCAACGAGCATGGCCTCGACCCCGAGGCGCTGATCTTCGACGCCCTCACCTTCACCCTCACCACCGGCGACGAGGAGTGGAAGCCCTCGGCGGTGGAGACGATCGAGGGCATCCGCCGGATCAAGGCCGAGATCCCCGGCGTCAAGACCTCGCTCGGCGTCTCCAACGTCTCCTTCGGCGTCTCGCCGCGGCCGCGCGCCGTCCTCAACTCGGTCTTCCTGCACCACTGCGTCGAGGCGGGGCTCGACCTGGCGATGGTCAACCCGAACCACATCACGCCGTACAGCGAGATCTCCGACGAGGAGCGCGAGCTGACCGACGACCTCGTTTTCAACCGACGCGAGGATGCGCTCGAGCGCTTCATCTCCCATTTTGAGTCGAAGGGCGAGGAGACCGAGACCGAGGCGGCCAACCCGACCGAGGGCATGGAGCCGGAGGCGGCCCTGCACTGGCACATCCTGCGCCGCAAGAAGGACGGCGTCGAGGACTGGATCGATCGCTCGGTGGAGAAGATCGGCGCGGTACCGACCCTCAACGAGGTTCTGCTGCCGGCGATGAAGGAGGTCGGTGACAAGTTCGGCGCCGGCGAACTGATTCTGCCCTTCGTCCTGCAGTCGGCTGAAGTGATGAAGCGCGCCGTCGCCCAGCTCGAGAACTACCTCGACCGGATCGAGGGCCACACCAAGGGCAAGGTGGTGATCGCCACCGTCTTCGGCGACGTCCACGACATTGGCAAGTCGCTCGTCAACACGATCCTCACCAACAACGGCTACACGGTGATCGACCTCGGCAAGCAGGTCCCGGTCGACACGATCATCGACGCCGCGGTCGAGAACGACGCCGACGCGATAGGCCTCTCGGCTCTGCTCGTCTCGACCTCCAAGCAAATGCCGACCTGTATCGCCGAGCTGCACCAGCGCGGGCTCGAGTTCCCGGTGCTGATCGGCGGCGCCGCGATCAACCGCGACTTCGGCCGCCGCACCCTCTACCCAAAGGGGAAGGAGTCCGACGAGGTCTACGAGCCCGGGGTCTTCTACTGCAAGGACGCCTTCCAGGGACTGGACACCATGGATGCGCTGGTCGACGATGAAGCGCGCGCCGCGCTGGTCGAGCGGATCCGCGACGAGGCCCGGCAACTGCGGGAAAAGCCGGTCGTGGTCGACGACTCGCCGCCGACCACCGACGCCGGCGTGCGCTCGGCGGCTCGCACAGACGTGCCGATCCCCGAGCCACCGTTCTGGGGCGTGCGCGAGATCGACGTCGACCTCGACGAGGTCTTCCCCTACCTCGATCGCCACGTCCTCTTCAAGCTGCACTGGGGGGGCAAAGGGGTCAAGGGCGCGGCCTGGCGCGAGCTGGTCGAGGGCACAGACGAGGAGGAGGGCTTCGCCCCCCGCCTGGAGCGGATGTGGCGCCAGCAGGACTACCTCCGCCCGCGGGCGCGGCTCGGCTACTTCCCCTGCAACGCCGAGGGCAACGAACTGATCGTCTTCGACCCCGCCGAGCCGGAGCGCGAGCTGGAGCGACTCGTTTTCCCGCGCCAGCCCAAGCACGACCGGATCTGCCTCGCCGACTTCTTCCGACCGCTGGAGTCCGGCGAGCGCGATCTCGTGGCGCTGCAGGGCGTCACGGTCGGGCCCGAGGTGACCGAGCTGATCGAGCGCCTTGAGCGCGAAGGCGAGTTCGCCGAGCAGCTCTACGCGCACGGCCTCGGCGTGCAGTCGGCCGAGGGCCTGGCCGAGTGGCTTCACTCGCGAGTGCGACGCGAGCTCGGCATCGAGCTCGACCAGGGCCGCCGCTACTCCTGGGGCTACCCCGCCTGCCCGGACCAGGCAGAGCATGAGAAGGTCTGGAGGCTGCTCGGCCTCGAGGAGATCGGGATGACGCTTTCCGGTGGCTATGCCGTGATGCCCGAGCAGTCGACGGTGGCAATCGTCGCCCACCATCCCCAAGCGGTCTACTTCGGCATGAAGTCCGGCTTCATCCCCGAGGAGAAGTTGCCCGATGAGCTGATCGCGGGCACCGACCGTGGCGGCACGCTGCCGCCGGAGCGCGAGCCGGTCGAGGGCTAGAAACCTCAGGCACCGAGCCCGCGACGGTCGGCCGCTACCAAGCGCTATGTGGCACGGCCTATGCCTCGATGCGCTTGCGTGCGTCGCGGCCCTGCGAGGGGAGCGGCTCTAGGCGGACCGGCGCTGCGGACAGTGTCTGGACCCGCAGGTCGCTCCATGTGAGTCCCTCCCTGACCAGAGCCGGCAGGCCAAGCGTCACGGCGGTGGCGATCTCCACCGCTTGCAGGATGACGCCGTAGGCGAGGGCATCGGCA
This sequence comes from Solirubrobacterales bacterium, assembly GCA_049684635.1. Classification (GTDB taxonomy): domain Bacteria; phylum Actinomycetota; class Thermoleophilia; order Solirubrobacterales; family 70-9; genus VRUE01. The sequence goes on from JBAVGD010000362.1 coordinate 5,667, forward strand.
GTTCCGATACCGAAGCCGGTGTGGAGGACGCTGATCACCGCGAGCTGGAAGACGCCGATGTTCGACGGGGTGGCAGGCACCACCGCGGTCACGTTCACGGCGAAGAGGACGGCCGCGGCTCCGCCGATCCCGGCCTGACCGTCCAGGCCCAGCGCCGCGAGCAGAGCCCAGCAGGCACCGAGCTGAATCGCCCAGGCGCCCAGCTGCGTAGCGGTGGCGAGTGGACCGCGGCGCGGGTCGCGGAAAACTTTCAAGCCGGCACGCACCTGGAGCAGCGCCCGGTGCATTGCCGAGCCAAGACGAGACAGGCGCCCGTTCCCGTTGCGACGCATGAGCACCGGCGCCAGCAGCACGATGACCAGCAGGATGAGCGGTGCCGTGCTGAAGATGAACAGCTTCTGCGTACTGGAGTGGAAGAGGTCGGTGGTCGAGACGATGATGACCCCAAGCAACGCAAGCGCGACGATGTTGAGCACCGTCTGGGAGACCAGGGTCCCAAGGAGCACCGGGAAGGTCTCCCGCATGCGTCCCACTCGGCGGGCGAGGGCCATCACCCGTGCCGGCTCCCCGAGTCGTGCCGGAAGCGTGGCCGACATCAGCACTCCGATCATCGTCGCGGACGTCACGTCGCGGCGCCGCACGGGCCTGTTGGGTAGCGCGGCCCGCACGATCCCGTACCAGGAAGCGGCGCGGAAGAACAACGAGAGCGCCATCAGTGCACAGCCAACCAGCACCCAGGTCATGTCGGAGCGAACGATGCTGGCGAGCACGTTGTCGATGCCGATCTTCTGCGCGGCCAGCGCGGTGAGGCCGACACCCAACACACCGGCAACCCCGAGACCGACGCGCCGGGCGATCTGACGACGACGGCTTCCCTCCCGGATCATCGGTGGATCCAGTGAAGGCAGACGACGCGGGGGCTGCGGACGTTCGCCATCCGCGGGGCGCAACCCGGCCCAGTGAGCAACGCGCTCAGTAGTCGTCGCCGGCACCGGCATCTCGAGTGCCCGCTCGTAGACCTGCGTGACGCGATCGGCGATTCGAGGCCACGCGTAGCGCTGGGCACTGCGGCGCGCGGCCTCCCCCATCGCGACCAGCCGCTCCGGTTCATGGTGGGCCCGCTGCAACTCCTCGGCGAGTCTCTGCGGGTCACCCGGTGGAACCAGCACGCCGTCAACACCGTCTGTGACGACGGCGCTGTAGCCGGCGATCGCGGATGCAACGACCGGGGTCCCCGCTGCGAAGGCCTCGGTCAGGACCATGCCAAAGCTCTCGCCGGAAAGCGAGGGGGCACACAGCACATCGGCCGCATGCAGAGCGTCCCATAGGCCCTCGCCTGAGACCCTGCCCAGAACGTCGATCGAGCGGATCGTGGCCGGGTCCGGCAGGTAGCGAAGCACATCCTCCCGCCCGGTCCCGATCACCGTGAGACGGCAGGGCACGTGCTCGACTAGAGCACCAAAGGCGGAAAGCAGGATCGGCAGCCCCTTGCGCTCCTCCGGACGACCGACGAAGACCACCCGCAGCTCTTCGCCGGCGGCCTTCGGCTTAGCCGGCGCCGCGTCTACGTCGACGCCGTTAGGGATGACGTCGTAGTGGCCACCGAACCAGCGCCGGCCGGTCCAGGCGGCCGCCTCGGAGACCGCGATGCGCGCGGAGAGACGGTTGAAGACCCGCCTCGCGCCCAGCGCTGAGGCGATGTGGTTGGGGACCGCCCTGGTCGAGTAGGCATGAAACGTGCCGACGGCCGGCACCTGAGCGCCGAGCGCGGCATTCCAGCCCACCAGAGGCGCCACCGGCTCGTGGATGTGCACCACGTCATAGCCTCCCTCGCGCAGCTCCCGGCGGACGGCAAGGACTCCACCGCCGGGGAACACCGACAGATTGGAAATGGCGCCGTTGGAAGAGACGCCAACCGAGCGGCCGAGCGGCTTCAGGTAGTCGGGCAAGCTGTGCGGTTCCGCGGCAGCGCGGTGCAACGCCCTGCTCAGGCGGCCAGGAGGATCGTAGGGAGCAAGCACACGGACGTAATGGCCACGATCGAGGAACTCCTCGGCGAGCGCCTCGATGTGCCGGTTTACACCCCCCTGATAGCTCCAGGAGTATGGGGAGACGAGCGCGATTCGCACGAGGCGCAAAGCCTAGTCGATCGGCCAGCGGTCCCCGGCCGGCTTCCGCTCAGCCCAGGCAAAGCCGAGAAATGCCATTAGGTACGCGGTGCCGATCTCGAGAACGAGAGCGCCGGAGTCGTTGGCGATGGTTCCGGCGAGGATTGCGGCCAATCCGCCGAGCAAACCGGCACGCATCGCCGGTGCCGTCTCAAGCCAACCGGCTATGCGCCTCCGCTGCCCGATCGCCAGCGCGACCACAGCAAAGACGAACGGCAGAAAGACGAGAACGAACGGCCGGGTGAAGCTGTCGGCGGAGAGCTGCAGCCGACGCTGAGCCACATTCGCCAGATCGTTGAGTCCGGCGGCGTTGAGCACGGACCGCGTCAGGTGGGCATTCGCGCCCGACAGAAGATCGATCAGCGCCAGCACCGCAAGCGCCACCAGCGGCGTTGCCGCAACGAGGAGGGCACTGCGCCGGCGCCGCGCCGCGATTGCCGCCGCAGCGACGGCCGCTCCGACCGGCAGCACGATCGCGGCACCCACATCGGCACCAAAGCTGCCGGCGCCAAAGACGAAGGCCAAGAGAATCCCACAGCCGAGGAAGGCGGCCGCTGATCTGCGCGGCGACAGGCGTGGGGCAAATCCGGCCAGCGCTGCGCCGGTCCCGCCGATCACCACCACCGACAGCAATGCCTCCAGCTCGTTGCCGATGCCATAGAACCGCACCCCAAGGCCAGGGTTGGGGCCCAGCAACGAAAGCGAAGTCAGCGGTGAGCCCGCGATGACGTCGGCGGCGTAGCCAAGGACGGTCAGGCCGCCCGCCACCGCCGGCGCTCGGTAGCCCGGCAGTACTGTCACGGTCAGGACCGCAAGCAGCGGCGCTCCGGCAAACGTCAGCAGCTGTTCGCCGGCCTGGCCCAGATCCAAAGCGGCACCGAGGAGCAGCAGCAACGGCAGGTAGATGAGGCTCAGCGCAAGGAGCCTGACCGCGACGCCGGCGGCTCGCCCGCCGGTGAGGGCCACGGCAAGCCCGGCGGCGACCAACCAGACCACGAGGGCGAGCCCGATCACCGGCCCTCGCCTGGTCGGGATCGCCGCCAACCGAGCGCCGAGCTCAGTCACCGCCCCGGCATCAACGGACCCCGCCGCGCGAATGGGCTGGCCGGACATCTCCGCCGGCACGGCAAGACCGAACCGTTCCAGGATCGTCGGGGCGATATCGGTGGAGAGGACGTAGCCGCTGAGCCTGGTGCTGTCCGAGGTCAGGGTGCCGTCGAATCCAGCCCCGGCAATCCCGATTGCCAGCGCCCGGTCCTTCGCGGGCGGCGGGCGCTCCATCGCGATCAGCAGGTCGCCGT
>JBAVGD010000363.1:0-15502 GCA_049684635.1 Solirubrobacterales bacterium
GCGTTCCACTTGGCGATATCCCGCACACCGGCGGCCTTGGCGACCGCGGTCAGGAAGGCGTCGGTCACGTAGCCGGAGTCCTCCTCGCCCTGATTGCGGTAGAAGAGCTCGATGAAGTTCCAGCCGCGGCCCTGCCGACCGGCTGCGATCGCTGCCGCCCCAGCGGCCACCGATTCTTCGCTGATGATCGTGAAGTTCCGGAACTCGATCTTGGCGGTCCCGCTCCGCACTTTCGATTCGATCACATTGGGCAGGATTTCCTCTGCATACCCTTTGCAGACCGGGCACTGGAGATCGCCAAACTCGAGCAGCGTCACCTTTGCCTGCGGATCGCCGAGAACAAGGCCGCTCTGCGGGATACCCGCCAGCTCCTTGCGAACAAGATCGACGCTCTCGAGGTTGCTATTACCGCCACTGCTCTGGTTCTGATTGACGACGATCAAAACAGCTACGACCACAACCGCAAGAAAGACGGCGGCGCTGCCCAACTGCAACAGGCGACGCCGCCTTGCCTGCTGCTCAGCCTCGCCTTCTCGCTGCAGCCGTTCCTCGCGGCGTTCCTCGCGAGCGGACTTTCCGCTCATGGGGCAGTTCCGACGTAGGCAAGCATGCGAATTGCATTTAACCCGAAGAGGATGGTCATCAGCACTGCGCTGACCACGCACCACTGGCAGATCGCGTCGATCACGAAGAGCTCGAGGTAGGTCAGGTAGACGCTGAAGCCGAAGCCAATCAGGGCAGTGAGGAAGCCCCCCATGCGCGCGGCGTCGCCACGGAGTAGCGCTGTGAGAAGCAGCAAGACGTAACCGACGATGCCGAAGATCGCGACGTTGACGCCAAGCAGGTGCGAGTAGGAGCTGTTCGCCACGGTCTGGCAGCCGGTTCCACCCGCGAGGCAGACCGGCGCGCCACCGCCCGCGTCGGCGATCGCGATGTAAGTGGCGACGCCGATGCCGAATGCCGCCGCAAAGGTCGCGGCTGCGCGTAGCGTCCCCTCCTGCGGTGCCCTCATCGTTCGGGAAGCCTAAGGTCTTGCGGCGCGGGGACGGGTGTACCTCTCCATGACCGCAGGCTCAGCGCAGAAGGCGGCGATGGCGCGCGAAAGCTTTCCGCCTTGCCAGGCAAGGGGGGACTCCCCCACCTCCTCGCCGATCAAGCGTGCCTGGGGAAGGTGCTCCGCGTAGTCCTCGGCAACCCGCCGTGGGTGCCCCGGATCGGCCGCGTCGTGGCTTGCCACAACGAGGGCCGGTATCTGCACCGACTCGAGATCCCCGAGCGTTGCGAACGGTCGGGAACGCGGTACCTGACGCAGCGCCTCCACGACGGCTCCCAGATGGCGGTGAAGGAGCATCCGTTCGCGCGTGAAGCGCAGAACCGTGTCTCGCCACCCGGGGTCGATGCCCTGCTGGCGAGCGATGAATTCGACAAAGCCCTCCACCCCGCCCTTCTCGAGCGCCACGGCAAGGCCATCCCAATACTCCAGTGCCTGCGGCGGAATGTCGCCCTCATAGACCGGGCCGATCACGATAAGGCCGGCGAGGCGCTCGGGGTGCCGCAACGCATAGGCAACCGCTGTGTGCGCTCCCATCGAGTGCCCGGCGAGCACGAAGGGACCATCTCCCACCGTCGCCGCGACCACAGATTCAAGGTCGGCGACGAGCTCCGGGTATCCATAACCCCGTCCCCCTGGCGCCGGGTCCGACTCCCCGTGCCCGCGGGCGTCGTAACAGACGACGCGATGCCCGCTCCTCTGCAGGGCCTGCGAGCCGTGGATGACGTAGCGACGAGTCGCTGTGATGCCGTGACAGAGCACGACCGGCGTCCCCTCCCCCGCCACCTCACCGTAGATGCGAGGCGCCTGGCCGGTGCTGAACCGGCTCGGCTCGGCGGACATCAAGCCAGGGCGGCTACGGCCTGCTCGAGGTCGCCAACCGACTGGAAGGTCGCGCCGGTCCGCGATACATGCTTGTGGCGAACGATCCCCTCGGCATCGATGACGAAGATCGCGCGCATGATGTAGCGACCACCGGGCACGTCGACGAGCTCGGTGAACCTCGCGAGCGGGCCGAGCCAGCCGGTCACGCCGTAGCGCCTGCTCACCGCCAGGTCCTCGTCGGCGAGCAGCGGCACGTTGAGGCCCTGCTCCTGCACCCAGTGTTCGTGCGCGTCGACCGACTGAGGCGAGATGCCCAGCACCTCAGCGTCAAGCCGGTCGAGTCGATCGCCCTTGTCGCGATAGGAGCAGAACTGCGCCGTGCAGACGGTGGTTTCGTCCCCCGGGTAGAAGGCGAGCACCACGTTGCGACCACGGTAATCGGAGAGCTTGTAGGTCTTGCCGCTCGTGCCGGGCAGCTCGAAATCGGGCGCCGCGTCACCTACATCAACCTTTGCCATGGGCCCAGCCTAGACCGTCAGCCCTGCCCGATCGTGATCTTTTCGATCAGCACGGTCTGTTTCGGTTTCTGGGCCGGCGTGCCCAGTTTGCCGATTCGTTCGACGACGCCGAGCCCTTTGTCGACCTTTCCGACCAGCGCGTATTCGGGCGGCAGTCCGGCATCGGCCGCGAGCACGACGAAGAATTGGCTGCCCGAGCTCCCGGGCGGCTCGGTCGGGCTCTTTGCCATCGCCACCACACCTTTGGTGTAGGCAAGATTCGAGGGCGGCTTCTCGACGACGCTGTAGCCCGGACCCCCGATCCCGGTGCCCAGTGGGTCACCGCCCTGGATCACGAATCCCGGAGCGATGCGGTGAAACGCCAGACCGTCGTAGAAGGTGTTCATCGCGAGGAAGACGAAGGAGTTGACGGTCTTGGGAGCGCGCTTGGTGTCGAGCGCGATATCGAAGGACCCGCAGCTCGTTTCGACGATCGCCGTCAGCTTTTCGCCCTTCTTCACGGTCTGCTTCGGTGCCTTGTAGCCGATCCGCTTCGGCGCCGGAGCTTCAACTACCTGGCAGCCAGGTGCACTGCTAGCCGTCGTCGAGCTTTCATTACTCCCGCCGCCGCAGCCGATCATGATGGCAGCGGCAACCCCCGCCACAAGCAGCGCAAAGGCAGCGGGAACGGTGAGGCGGCGGTCTGGAGATTGACTCATCGGCGGGGAAGCCTAGAGGATGGCCCAGGCCATCGATTGCGATGATCGGCGGGTGGACTTGCCGGCGCTGACACCCCTCGCCACTGCCGTGCTCGACGTTCCGTCAAACCCCGAGAGGATTCTCGAGATCGGCTGCGGCGAAGGAGACGGTGTGCTCTTCCTCGCTCGGGAGTATCCGAGTGCTCGCATTCGGGGTGTCGACAGCTCTGCTGATGCAATACGGGGCGCCGTCGCCCGTGTCGGGCTGGATCCCGAGGGGCGGGTGGCCTTCAAGCAGGGCAGGCCGTCATCCCTGCCGTACCCGGACGGCTTCTTCGACCTTGTCGTGCAGAGCGATGGCCGCTTGCGCATGCGGGAGGTGGCGCGGGTCCTCCGCCCCGGGGGGCATCTGATCTTTGCGCGCACTGGCCATCCCGGCCTCCTCGGCAGCGGCCTGACCAGCTGGCAGCGATCGATGCTGAAGGCGAATCGCTTCGAAACGGTCAAGAGCGCCCCGGCCGGCTCTGGGACGTTCCTTGTCGCCCGATCGACCGGCGGCGACTGATCGCGATCCCGCGAATAGGCTGCAACCGATGAAGATCGACGGCATGCCGCTGGCGCTGCTGGTCAACCCCGCCTCGGCGCATGGCCGCACCGTCAAGCTGCTTCCCAGGGTGGAGCAGGAGCTGGACGCCCGCCGCATGGTCTTCCGTGTCGAGCAGACGCGGGGACTGGCCGATGGCATAGAAATGGCGCTTCGAGCCGCAGAGGCGGGTGAGGTGCCCGTGGTGATGAGCGGCGATGGCCTGATCGGCGCGATCGGCGGCGCCCTGGCCGGCTCCGAAGTCCCGCTGGGGATCATTCCCGGCGGCCGCGGCAACGACCTGGCGCGCGTGCTCGGCATTCCAGACGATCCCGAGGGGGCGGTCGCGGTCCTCGCCGCCGGGCATACGCGTCGCATCGACGTCGGCGAGGTCAATGGCAAGCGATTCCTGGGCATCGCCAGCACCGGTTTCGACGCCGAGGCAAATCGGATCGCCAATGAGACGAGTTGGTTGCGCGGCAATCTCGTCTATGCATATGCAGGCATCCGGACCCTGCTTGCCTGGAGCCCCGCTCGCTTCACCATTCGCGTCGGCGACGAGCAAGTCCGCATCACCGGTTACTCCGTATCCGCAGCCAATAGCCGCGCTTACGGCGGCGGGATGATGCTCGCTCCCGAAGCCGACCTTGCGGACGGCGAATTCGATGTCGTCACGATCGGCGAGGTCGGGAAGCTGCGCTTCCTCAGTAACCTGCCGAAGGTGTTCAAGGGGACGCATGTCCTGCGGGATGAGGTCAATGTCTTTCGCGCGCCCCGCCTCGAGCTGAGCGCCAGCCGGCCGTTTGCGGTCTATGCGGATGGCGAGCATGTGACTGACCTCCCGGCTTCGCTGCGCCTGCTGCCACGAGCCCTCAGCGTGCTGGCTCCCCCGCAGGCAGACGAGTGAGCGGTAGCGGGACGCTGTTTGGCGCAAAGCGCCTGGTCGCGCGCGCCACCGGGGTCGCCAGTCGGGCCAGCCGTCGTGGCGGCGGGACAACGCTCCCGGGGCGCCTGCTGCTGCGCCTCGCGCCCGATGCAATCGGCCGTCTCGGGAAACGACTGCGAGACGGGATAACCCTGATCAGCGCAACGAACGGTAAGACGACCACCGCCGGCATGCTCGCGGCCGTCCTGGCCGCCGAAGGCCGGCATGCCGTCCACAATCGTGCCGGGTCCAATATGACCTGGGGAGTTGCGACCGCACTGCTGGAACAGAGGGGCACCGAGGGCCTCTTCGAGGTCGATGAGGCGTGGCTGCCGAAGGTCAGCGCGGAGCTCGAGCCCTCGCTGATCGTCCTTGGCAATCTCTTCCGCGACCAGCTGGATCGCTACGGCGAGGTCGAGACCCTGGCGGACGAGTGGGCCAGAACCGTTGCGGAGCGTGCGGGAGCGACGCGTTTCGTCCTCAACGCCGACGATCCGCTGGTCGCAGACCTGGGCCGGGATCGCGAGGGTCGCCGCCGCGACGGCGTGGCCTACTTCGGCATCGAGGACCCCGCGCAGGCCCTGCCAGAGCTTCAACACGCCTTCGACGCGAAGCATTGCCGGCGCTGCGGCCACCCCTACGTGTACGAGCGGGCCTTTGTCGGTCATCTCGGCCACTACTCATGCCCGAGCTGCGAAGCCGCGCGGCCGCAGCCGGACGTTGTGGCAACTGCGGTCGAGCTGCGCGGAATGCAAGGCTCTGACGTCACCCTGCAGACGCCACAGGGCAGTCTGCGGCTGAAGCTCCCCCTGCCGGGTCTCTACAACGTCTACAACGCCCTGGCCGCGATCACCGCGGCGCTGGAGCTGGGGATTGGGCTCACAGAGGCTGGAACCGCCCTTGAAGGAATGCGCGGGGCGTTCGGGCGCGTCGAGCGGATAGCCGTAGGAGAGAAGGCGGTTTCGATTCTCCTGATCAAGAACCCCGCGGGCGCCAATGAGGTCCTGCGCACGCTGCGGCTCGAGGCGGCCGACAACGGCCTCGACCTCTGGATTGCGCTCAACGATCGGATTGCCGACGGGCGCGACGTCTCCTGGATCTGGGACGCGGATTTCGAGCTGCTGGCCGGCAGCGTTCGCCGGGTCACCTGCGCGGGCACGCGCGCACCCGAGATGGCGCTGCGCCTCAAGTACGCCGGCTGGCCGGAGGACGCGATCAGCGTCGAGCCGGAGATTGCCGGCTCTCTCGACAGGGCGATCGCCGGGGCGCCAAGCACCCTCTTTGCGCTGCCGACCTACACAGCCCTCCTCGAACTGCACAAGGTGCTCTCAGGAAGAGGGCTCACGGCGGAGTTCTGGAGATGAGCACAGCGATCTGGCACGATGTCGAGTGCGGCGCGTACGCCGCCGATCTGGGTCTCTGGGATGAGCTGGTAGCCGTCCGTGGGTCACGTACTCTCGAGCTTGGCTGTGGAACCGGCAGGGTTTCGCTGCACCTGGCGAGGAGAGGGCATGACGTCTGCGGACTCGATATCGACCCCGCACTCGTTGCCGTCTTCAACCAGCGGGCCGGTGACCTGCCGGCTCAGGCGGTGGTTGCGAATGCGACGGATTTCGATCTCGATCAGACGTTTGGCTTGGTGCTGGCGCCGATGCAATTCCTGCAGCTGCTCGCATCGCCCCAGGCTCGGATCCGGTGCCTCTCCCGTGCCGCGGAGCACCTCGAACCCGGTGGCAAGGTCGCGGTGGCAATTGCCGACGCCGTCTTGGCGGGCGTGAACCCGCAGGCCGAGGACTCGGGGTTCGGGACGCAGATGACCCCGGACGCACACGAGATAGATAGCTGGATCTATTCGAGCCTGCCGCTCGAGACCGTCGTTGGGGACGAGGAGATCGTCGTGCGCAGGCTGCGGCAGACGGTTTCTCCCGCGGGCGATCTCGCCGAGCACCTGGACGAGGTGCGCCTCTCTGTCCTTGACCCTCGGATCGTGGAGAGCGAGGCGAAAAGCGCGGGGCTTCGTCCCGCCGGGCGACGTGTGATTCCAGCCACCGAGATGCACGTCGGCTCCACTGCCGTCCTGCTGGAGAGGGATGAGTGATGGAGCTCCGCGTCCTGGCCCTGTATCCGGATCAGATGAACATCTACGCGGATCGCGGCAACATCCTCTTCCTGCGGCGCCGTTGCGAGTGGCGGGGAATCGGGTTTTCCTACGCGGCGGCGGGCCCGGGAGAGGAACTTGATCCATCGGCCTACGACCTCCTCTACCTCGGCGGCGGCCAGGATCGCGACCAGCGCGCGGTCGCCTTCGACATGGTCGACACCAAGCGCGATGCCATCGCATCGGCAGTGGATGACGGCGCCGTGTTGCTGGCGGTCTGCGGCGGCTACCAGCTGCTCGGGCACGGGTATCAACTGGGCGATGAGAGCCTGCCGGGCCTCGGCATCGCCGATCTCGAGACGGTGCGGGAGTCCGGCCCGCGCCTGATCGGCAACATCGCGATCGAGGTGGAGCTGGACGGCAGCCCGCGGACGATCGCCGGGTTTGAGAACCACGGTGGGCGTACCTATCTCGGTGATGGCGCCAAGCCACTCGGACGGGTCATCCAAGGGTTCGGCAACAACGGCAAGGACGGATTCGAGGGTGTGTACCGGGCAAACATGATCGGAACCTACCTGCACGGCCCCCTGCTACCGAAGAACGTGTGGCTGGCCGATGAGTTGATCCTCCGCGCCCTGCAACATCGCTACGGCAGCCGTCCCGAGCTGAAGCCGCTCGACGATCGATTGGAGCTGGCCGCCCAGATGTGCGCTCGTGACAGCACTCTGCAGCGTTAGCCAAATCGACCGATGGCCGGCGCGCTCGCGGTCGCAGCCGCGGGTTGTGAGACGGGTTCTTTGGGTAAGTACGAGAAAGCGCTCTGTGGAGTCGAGCACCGGGTTGTTGTGAGCATGGGAGCACAATGGGGTCCTTGCGCGCACACTTAACTGCAGTGTTGCTACTGCTCGCCGGCATATCGGGCGCGGCTCAAGCCGCACCGGCCGCGGCGAGCGGTCCGACCTGCGCCTCGGGCCCGCAAAGGATCGGCGATAAGGTCGTCGGCACGCCGTGCGCTGACGTGATTGTCGCCCCGCCCGGGGTGGCATCCGTGGAATGCGGAGGCGGCAACGACACGATCCTGGCGGCGCCGATGAGCGCCGGCGCCTCCTGCCCGGCGCCGGGCTGCCGTCTCGGTGTTGGCGGCCAGACATTCGAAGGCGGCCCGGGCGATGACGTCGTCTTCGGCGAGCGGGGCAACGACATCCTGCGCGGCAATGAAGGGAACGACCGCCTCTACGGCGGCATCGGCGACGACCTGCTCGAAGGCGGCCCCGGTAACGACCTCCTCTCCGGGGGCTTCGGCGCCGACGGCATCGACGGTGGCCCTGGCAACGACTACGTCCGTGGCGACGGGACCCAGGACGAAATCGTCGACACGGGGCCTTCGTCAGACGCCGACACGCTGAGTTACGCGACCGGCGTTACCCCGGGGTTCACCAGAGATCTGCCCTTGAGCCCGATCCATCCCGGCTTTCCAGGCGAAGCCGGCGAACGCGGCGTCTACCTCGATCTCTCCACGAACCTCGGCGATAACGGCGTGGCCCCGAATGGGGGCGGCGTCGACAACGTCGAAGGCAGCGATTTTGAGCGCATCATCGGCTCGCCCTTCTCCGACTACATCGCCGGCTCGAAAGAGACGCAGGCAATCTTCGGGGGCGGCGGAGCCGACGTCCTGATCGCCGGCGACTCGGGCACCAACCTCAGCGGTGGCGCCGACGGCGATGACTGCGTCAATGGCGAAAGCGATACGACCTGCGAGTCGGTGGCGCAAGAAGGCCCGGTTGTCCTGCGCGATACAGGACAGGTCAGCGTCGGCTCGATGGCATTCGGCGAAGGCGAATATACGGGGCTCTATCTCGTCGGCAGCACCGCTGCCGACGAAGTCGTAGTCACCTCGGCCGGCAGCCCGCCAACCGAAAAGGTGACCTTCGAACTCGCTGCCCCCAGCTCCTTCGCTCCGATCGAACCGGCCGAAACGGTTTGCAAAGTCAAAATTCCCACTGAAGCCATCTGCACGCCGACGACCCCGCTCGACTCGGTGCTGGTCGCCGCGATGGGCGCCAACGACAAGGTCGTGGCGAGCGCGCTGCCCGCGACCACTTCACTCATGCTGCTGGGCGGCGAAGGCAACGACGAACTGAGCGGCGGCGAAGAAAGCGACGACACCCTCGTCGACGGACCCGGCAACGACACGCTGCTGGGACACAGCGGCGACGACGCTCTGCTCAACAACAAAGGTAGTGACCAGCTCCTCGGGGAAGGCGGCAACGATCTCTTCCTCTCCAATTCGATCTGCAACGGCGATCTGGTCAGCGGCGGCGAAGGTCGCGACAACGCCTCCTGGGCGAAGTTCAAGGAAGGGGTCGACGCCCGGCTGGACCTTCGGCTCGCTGGGGAACCGACGCCAGGGGGAATGCCGCAGTGTGGCGCTGGATCGCTCGACACGCTGGAACAGGTGGAGGACCTCGAGGGGAGCAGCTCGGGCGATGTCCTCTACGGCGATTCCGGTCCCAACCAGCTGCTCGGCCATGCCGGTCCTGACACCTACTACAGCGGCGCCGGCGAAGACTCGATCCTCGCCAACTCCGCCGATTTCGATCCGGTCATCGACTGCGGCGACGACATCGACACCGCGATCATCGACCACCCGCAGTACGGCGACGTCGCCGCTCCCAACTGCGAGAATGTCTTCGAAGCCGACCCGAACAACTTCCGCAACCTCACCAGGCTGCCGCCGGCGGTCGCTCCCCAGGTCCCGCCGCGAGACACCACCCCGCCACGAACGAGAATCACCTCACACCCGCCTAAGGTCATCTGGACGCACCGGGCGAAGCGACGGGTCGTCTTCCGCTTCGCCTCGAGTGAGCCGGACTCGCGTTTCCGGTGCCGGCTCGACGGCAAGCCATACAGGTTCTGTGCTTCCCCGCGGGCCTTCGTGGTGGCCACCGGCAGGCACACGATCCGTATTTCCGCAATCGATCCGAGCGGAAACGTCGACCGCTCACCGGCGTCATTCGCGTTCAGGGTTCGCCGGCGCTAACAGCGCCCCTCGCCTGGTGTGGTCAGGCGATCGGCTAGCGACCGCTCGAGCCGAAGCCGCCCTCTCCACGAGCGGACTCGGCGAGGGCCTCAGACTCGATCGGCTCGGTGACCGCAAGCGGCACGATCACGAGCTGGGCGATTCGATCGCCCGCCTCGATCCGGAAAACCTCCGCCGGATCGGTGTTGAGCAGTAGGACCCGAACCTCGCCGCGGTACCCGGGGTCGATGAGACCGGGTGCGTTGACCAACGCGATCCCGTGCTCGCGCGCGAGTCCAGATCTCGGCAGTACCAAGCCGGCGTGCCCCGGCGGCACCTCAATCGCAATCCCAGTGCCAACGCTCCACCTCTCCCCCGGTCCCAGATGCGCTGCCTCGCACGCGTACAGGTCAAGGCCGGCGTCGCCGTCGTGCGCCCGCGTGGGCAGGATCGCCTCGGCTTTGAGCTTTGCGACGGGCAGGTCCACGGCGCGGACCCTACCGGGCTCCCACTCGCAGCCGCTACGCCGCTCTGCCGAGAAGCATGAGGTCGGCAAAGCGATGCAGCTCAGCCACCGGCACCCTGGCCTGAACCAGCACGCCGTCCTCCCGATCCTCGCGCTTGAGCTGGCCGGTCAGTTCGTGCAGCTCGTGCAGACGCGCTCCGTCGCTGTACGGGATCAGCAGCTCAACCTCGGCAAGAGTCCCCGCGAACGCAGCCTCCAGGCGTTGACCGAGAACCTCGAGGCCCTCGCCGGTAAGTGCCGACACCAGAACCGCGTCCGGATGTCGGAGGAGCACCTCTTGGCGCTCATCCTCCCCCAAGAGGTCGGCCTTGTTCAACACCAGAAGGCGCGGCTTGCTCCCGGCGCCGATCTCCTCCAGCACCTCGTCCACGGCGTGCATGTCTGAAAGCCGGCGCTCCTCGTCCGCAGCCGCGTCGACGACGTGCAGCACCAGGTCCGCAAGCACGGTCTCCTCCAGCGTCGCTTTGAAGGCCTCGACAAGCTGGTGCGGCAGCTTCTGGATGAAGCCAACGGTGTCGGTGAGGAGGAACTCGCGCCCCGAGAGGCGGCAGCTGCGCGTGGTCGGATCGAGCGTGTGGAACAACCGATCCCCCACTCCCGCGCTGGCGCCGGTCAGCGCGTTGAGCAGTGTCGACTTACCGGCGTTGGTGTAGCCGGCCAGAGCGACGCGCGGCAGGGACGAGCGTTCGCGGCGGGCCCGCATTACGTCGCGATTCTGCTGCAGGCGCTCGAGGCGCCGCCGCAAGACGGCGATCCTGCCGCGCGCCAGCCGCCGGTCCGTCTCGATCTGCGCCTCGCCCGGGCCCCTGGTGCCGATGCCACCACCCAGTCGCTCCAGATGGGTCCATAGGCCCCGCATCCGCGCCAGGTTGTATTCGAGCTGGGCGAGCTCGACCTGAAGCTTGCCCTCAGCGGAATGGGCGTGGTCGGCGAAGATGTCGAGAATCACCGCGGTGCGGTCGATCACCGGAACTTCCAGCGCGGCCTCGAGATTTCGCTCCTGGCGCGGTGCGAGCTCGTCATCGCAGGCGACGACGTTCGCGTTGCAGGCGGCGATCTGGGCCTTCAACTCGGTGAGTTTGCCGCGGCCAAGGTAGCGGTCGGGGTCCGGAGCCGAGCGCTGCTGAACGAGCTCCCCCGCCGTGGCGACCCCAGCTGTCCGCAGCAACTCCTTGAGCTCAACGAGGGGGTCATCTCCCTCTCCCGGCCCACTGACCACCCCTATCGCCAGCGCTCGCTGCCGGGCGCGCGAATTGGCGATGCCGGAGGCGTCCACGCCGTAGCGCGTCTGCGTCTTGCGCCCATTCCTCGATCTATCCACTCATCGTGATTGTAGGCAGGGGACCGGGTAACGCCGGCTGGATAGGCTTACGAGCCGTGAGAGTCTTCGTCACCGGGGGAACAGGATTCATCGGCGGTGAGGTGGTGCGCCAGCTCCGGCGCCGCGGCGATGACGTGGTCTGCCTCGTCCGCAACCCGGACAAGGAGAAGGCCGTCGTCGAGCTGGGCTGTGAGGTTGTGTACGGGGACCTCGGCGACGAGGCGGTGATTCGCAGGGGCATGGAGGGCTGCGACGCAGTGATTCACGCCGCCGCGATTTACGAGGTCGGGATCCCGGCCTCGCAGCGCCCAGCGATGCGAGAGGCCAACGTTGCGGGTACCGAACGGGTGCTGCGGACCGCTCTCGAGGAAAAGATCCCGAAGGTCGTCTACGTCTCGACCGTGGGCGTTTTCGGCAACACACACCACAAGGTGGTCGACGAGTCCTACGAGCACCCCGGCAGGGAATTCACGTCCTATTACGAGGAGACCAAGCTGGAGGCCCACCGGATCGCCAAGCGCATGATCGCCGAGAACGATCTGCCCTGTGTGATCGTCCAGCCGGGCGGCGTCTACGGTCCCGGCGACACGTCCTCGATCGCTGCCCTCCTCGACCAGTTCCTATCCGGGAAGATGCCCCTGCTGCCATTCCCCGAGCTGGGTATCTGCCTCTCCCACGTCGCGGACATTGCCGGCGGGATCCTGCTCGCTCTTGACAGAGGCAAGGTCGGCGAGGCCTACGTCCTCAGCGGGCCAGTCACCACCGTGCGCGAGGCCATTGAGGCGGTTGCCGGGATCACCCGTCGAAAGGCGCCCAAGCACGCCCTTCCCACGCCGCTGATGAAGGTCCTAACCCCGGTTGGTCCCCTTGTCGGGAAGATGATGGGGCAGCCGCCCAACCTCCGGGAGCTGATCTCCTCCGCTGACGGGGTCACGTTCTGGGCGAGTCACGAGAAGGCGAGCCGTGAGCTGGGCTATGCGCCGCGCGGCTTGGAGGAGGGTCTGCGTCAAACCCTTGAAGCCGAAGGCAAGCTCGCAGCGGCCGAATCGGCTTGAGCCGGAGCTGAACGACTAGCTATGCGGGTGATCGACGTCATGCACCTCGGGCGACCGCATGTGATCGGTTGCTGGGAGGTCGATGGAGCTCTCGTGGATCCCGGGCCGGAGTCGTCGATGTCAACGCTGCTGGAGGCGATTGGCGATGAGGAGCCTCGTGCGCTGCTGCTAACGCACATCCACCTTGACCATGCTGCCGCGACCGGCGCCCTGGTGCGGCGCTGGCCCAACCTCGAGGTTTACGTGCACGAGCGCGGCGCGCCCCATCTCGTCGATCCATCGCGGCTTCTGGCGAGCGCCGAGCGACTCTACGGCGATCAGATGGACCGCCTCTGGGGAGAGATCGTGCCTGTTCCGGAGGGAAACGTCCATCCCCTGACCGGCGGGGAGTCGGTGCTGGGAATGCGGGTGGCCTACACGCCCGGTCATGCATCGCATCACGTCTGCTACATGCACGAGGACAGCGGCACCGCCTTCACCGGCGATGTCGCTGGGGTCCACGTCCCGGGCGCCGATCTGGTTGTCCCCCCGACCCCCCCGCCCGACATCGACATTGAGGCGTGGGAAGACTCGATCGGGATCGTCGAAAGCTGGCAGCCGGAGCACCTGGCGCTTACTCACTTTGGCCAGGTCGACAACCCGGCCGAGCACCTGGCGACCCTTCGTCGCCGCCTCCGTGAGGAGGCGGCGCTGGCCCGCGAGCTCTCCGAGCAGGACTATGAACGACACCACCGCGAGCGCGTTGCGGCTAGCGTCTCTCCCGATACGGCCGAGGAGTTGTTCCAGGCCGTTGTGCCGGCGTACCAGTGGCGGGGGCTGGATCGCTACTGGCGCAAGCGCGCAGAGCGCCTGGCAGACGCCAAGGCCGTCTAAGAATCTGTCTTAGCGAGGTGCTTGCGCATCCGCTCGACCGCCTCGGCGATGCGCTCGTCTGGGGTCGTCAGGGAGATGCGGAAGAAACCCTCTCCGCTTGGCCCGTACATCGAGCCCGGTGAGACGATCACAGCCGCCTCCTCCAGAACAAGCTCGGCGAAGGAAGTTGACGTGTGCCCGTCGGGCACCGGCGCCCAGACGTAGATCGTTCCCTTCGGGGCGGCGACTTGGACGCCGATCTCTCGCAGTGCGTCAACCACCAGGTCCCGCCGGCGTCTGTATGTCTCGTTCATTCGTTCCACCGGCTCGCGCGGACCGCGCAGCGCCGCAGCGCCGGCCAGCTGGACCGCCTCGAAGAGCCCGGAGTCGACGTTGGTCTTGAGCCGCCAGTAGGTCTGAATGGCCTCGGCATTCCCGAGGATGGCGGCACAACGCCAGCCGGTCATGTTGTAGCCCTTGGAGAGCGAGAAGACCTCGACTCCAACCTCCCTCGCCCCCGGCGTCGCCAGGAAGCTTGGAGCGACGTAGCCGTCGTAGGTCGTCTCGGAGTAGGCGTTGTCGTGGACAACCAGGATCTCGTTCTCCCGGGCAAAGGAAACGACCTGCTCGAAGAAGCCGTCGGGGACGACAGCTCCACTCGGGTTGTTGGGGTAGTTAAGGAACATCAGCCGCGCCTTCGCTGCCGTCTCAGCTGGAACAGCGCTGAGGTCCGGCGCGAAGTCAAGCTCGGGCACCAGCGGGAGAAGCTCCGCCGTCGCCCCGGCGAGGATCGGACCGCCGGTGTAGACGGGATAGCCGGGGTCTGAGGCCAGCGCGACATCTCCCGGGTCGAGGAAGGCGAAGCAGAGGTTGTAGATGCACTCCTTGGCGCCGATCGCAGGGATCACCTCGCTCTCGGGGTCGATCGGCACCCCAAAGCGCCTGTCGTAGAACTCCGCGAAAGCCTCGCGAAACTCAGAGCGCCCGCGGTTGCTTGGATAGTTCTGGTTTGCGGGATCCGCAACGGCCTCCTGCATCGCCGAGACGATGTGCGGATATGTCGGCTCGTCGGGGTCACCGATCCCGAGACTGATCACGTCGATGCCGGCGGCACGCTTGTCAGCTACGCGCCGCTCGAGTTCGGCAAACATGTAGGGCGGCATCGCCTCCAAGCGCCGCGAGGGCGCCGCGATCCGAGATCCTGTCTCCGCCTCTGCCACCGCCTGAAACCCTAGATGGTTGATTCCGAATTAGCGTGCCCGCGGGGGCGCGACTGGCCAAGCTGGGCGGTGCACGCGGCCGCCGCGCGTAGCAGCGCTACGCGCAAGGTCGTGGGTGCCGATCCAGCGCCGCGCCAGGCGCGTCATCCGTGGGTGCGGGAATTCGGAATCAACCATTTAGAGGTCGGCGAGCGCTCGTACCAGCTCCGCGGATAGCTCGCCGCTGCAGACCGGCTCCGCCCACCCGGTCAGCCGCACATCAAGGCTCTCCGAGACCTCGACCTCGAGCTCGCCTCCGTCCAGCTCGACGGTGATCGGGCTCACCGCACCCTGCAGAACAGCGGCGATGGCGGCGGCGCTGGCACCCGTGCCCGAGGAGAGCGTCTCCCCCACTCCTCGCTCGAAGATGCGCGCGCGCACCCGGCTTCCGTCGATCTTCAGGAACGAGACGTTGGTGCGGTTGGGAAACAGCTTGTGGCCTTCGATCGCCGGGCCGATCGCCGGCAGGTCCAGCTCCTCGATCTGGTCCCCCACCTCGATTGCGCACTGCGGGTTGCCTATCGAGACATGCTGGAAGCTCCATTCGCGATCGCCGGTATCCAGCGTGCCGCGGCCCTCGGGCCCACCGGAGGGAAAATCCTTAGAGGTCAGCGAAGCGCGACCCATCTCAACCGAGCAGGTCCGCTCGGAGGTGATCGTCGGTGTGATCGGCCCGGCCGCTGTGCTGATCGAGAAACTCTCCGCGTCGGTCCAGCCCTGCCGCCGCAGATAGAGGACCGCCTCCCTGACCCCGTTGCCCGACAGCTCTGCCTCCGAACCATCGGGGTTGAAG
>JBAVGD010000364.1:0-1813 GCA_049684635.1 Solirubrobacterales bacterium
GCTACTATACACCTGACCACATTGTGAAGCACATGGTAGATGCCGCGCTCGGGTCTGCATGCAGGGATATTGAACTGGCTATCAAAGCAGAGCAGGCAGCACTAGATCGACAGATCGAGAGGTCGTCCGGAAAAGATAGGAAGAAGTGGACCGACAAGCGGAACGCGTTGGCGGGTGCCTTTAGCAGGCCGTTGAAGAAGTCACTCGCGTTCGGCGACGAAGCCCGAATCATCGCCCTTGTGAATGAAGAAGTGGCCGACAAGGCGGCCTGCGGTTCCGAGGGCGGCCCATCCGCGTCCGCTGGCGTGAGAGTTGTCGTCGGAACCATCCCATGAGAACTCTGCGCAGGCTGCGCCATCACGCGACCCGTAACGCACGTCGAGGTCGGCTTCGATCGCCGCGAAGACGAGTTCGCCGCTGTCCTTCCCGACGAACGTGATGTGCGCGGGTTCGAGGAGATCGAGGTCTTCCCATTGGTCCATCTCGGTGATCCGCCACCGCCCTACAAAGGCTCGGGCGAAGGTCGGCGAGCGCTTCGCCATCACGAGGTCTCCGCCATGAGTTTTGGCAGCCGGATGAGGTTGTAGGCTGCGGCGGCGAAGGTGAAGGCCCAATCGACCTTCGACAACCCTCGTAGCTTGACCTTGCGCAGTCCGGCGACCGTTTTGATCCAACCGAACGCCTCCTCGATCCGCTTACGGACGCGCTGGCTCGCCGCGTAAGCGGGATGACGGGTCGTCCGCTTGTCGATCGCCGAACGCCGCCCGCTCATATTCTGCGCCACATGCGGGCGCACGTTCATGGTTCGTAGCTCCTCGACGAAGTCGGCCGCATCGTAGCCCTTGTCTGCACCGAGCGTGACCGCCACCGGACGATCGGCGAAGCTTTCGATCAACTCGAGGGCCGCCAGCCGCTCGGCATGCCCCGAGACGCGCGTGAGGCGCGCATCCACGATCAGGCCGGACCGGTTCTCCATCAGCCCGTTGCCGATGAAGCACAGCTTTGCCTCCATGCCCGGCCCCTTGCGGTAGAGCCTGGCATCAGGATCGGTCGTGCTCCGGTGCGTCTCGTTCGAACGCCTCTGCCCTCTGAAGTCCGCTGACGCGTTGCGTCCGCCGCCTGCGGGACTATCGTTGTCAGTGCCGTCCTTGGGCTTGAAGCTCTTCATCGACGCCCACGCCTCGATCAGCGTGCCGTCCACCGAGAAGTGCTCGCTCGAGAGAAGCTTCTTCACCTGAGGCTGGGCGAGCACGGCCACCAGGAACTTCGCCGCGATCTCGCCGTCTAAAAGTCTGTCGCGGTTCTTCGAGAAGGTCGAATGGTCCCAAGCCGGATCATCGACGCCGAGCCCCACGAACCAGCGGAACAGCAGATCGAACTCCAGCCGCTCCATGAGCTGGCGCTCCGAACGGACCGAGTAGAACGCCTGGAGCAGCATCGCCCGCAGCAGCATCTCCGGCGCGATCGACGGCCGCCCCATCCCGGAGTAAAGAGCCGCGAACTCCCCCGACAGATCAGCCAGGGCCGAATTCGCTATCTCGCGGATCGGCCGCAGCGGATGATCCCGTCGAACCCGAGCCTCCAGATCGACATACGAAAATAGTTCCCCCGACCGCTTGTCCGTGCCCCGCATGGTCAGCCCTCGACAAAAACGATCGGTCGAGTGAATCATGCAAATGCAGTCGTCGCCATGGGTTTTTCAACGGCCTGCTAGAGCCTGCACCCACGGTGGCATGTCCACGAGGCCGACCAACTGTACGGCCGTCCCTAGACACGCCCCTGCGGCACATTTTGTAGGGTGAAATGTAATTCG
>JBAVGD010000365.1:0-2016 GCA_049684635.1 Solirubrobacterales bacterium
GTTCTTGCCGGTCCGAGGTCGCTGTATCGCCCGCGGGTGCGCAGCACCTCGACGAGCGCACCCTCCTGGTCATCGAGGCGCGCCCGGCTCGGGGGCCGACGGGTGTGGACGATCGCATTCCTCAGGACGCCCGGAGGGTTCGCGGCGGGCGTGGCCAGCTCCGGGCGCGCCGGGTTTTGCGTGGTCAACCCAAGCACGTTCGCCGCGCTCAGCCCGGACGCGTGCAGGGGGACATCAACCGCGTGGTCGGTTACAGCCGTCGCGGATGGAAGGCTCGGCCCGATCACCGTCGGGCGGGATCGGTAGTAGAGGCCGTGCCGCGGACGCTCGACGACCCCCGCCTCGGCGAGGCGGGCGAGTGTCCGGGCGACTGTCCTGGGAGGCAGATTGCTGAAGTCCCCGACGCGCCAGAAGCGCTCGCCGCCCCTTTCGATGCGGCGGCGGATCGTGGCTGCGGCGCTCGGCTCTCCGGCGCGGTTGAGAGTTCCGGGTCCCTTGGGCATTGGCATTATCATCATCGTAACACTTGGCTAGTTTTTAAGCCTAAAAATGAGACAAGTAGCACGCCCTCATGAGATCCTGCGAGATTCGCACGAGAGGGCCGAGGCGTTCGCCGTCGGCTTCATCTCGGTGATGGCTGCACGATGCTCGCTGCGCAGACGATTCATGAGATCGACCGGAGACGGCCCGTCGCGCGAGGCCATGGCGCGACCGGAATCATCGCCTGCGAAACCGACGGCCAGCGCTAGGATGACCCTGCGATGCAGCGTCTTTTCGATCTCAGCGAGCCGGATGGCGTTCCATTAATGCTCTATGGAAGAGTCCCGTTTCCGCAAGCAGAGCGTCGATAGGTTTGCTGTAGAGCGAAATTGCCGACGTAGCTCAGCTGGTAGAGCACTTCACTCGTAATGAAGGGGTCCCCGGTTCGATTCCGGGCGTCGGCTCTATAGAGCCCAGCAAATAGCCCTGGCCGCCGAGGCGTTTTGGCTCGACAACGCCTCCGAGCCCATCTTGATAATCGCTGGTCCGTGAAGACCAACTACTACGTCGATGCATTCAACCTCTTCTACGGAGCGTTGAAGGGAAGGCCGAACAAGTGGCTGGATCTGGCTGCCCTGTTCGAGCGGGTATTCCCGCGCAATGAGATCCATCGGATCCGCTACTTCACGGCAAGGGTCGAAAACCGCCCACCCGATTTCCAGCAGCCCGAGCGACAGGCGGCGTACTTCCGAGCGCTCGAAACGATCCCGAATCTCTCGATCCACTACGGCCAATACAAGACGCGGCCGGCACATATGCCTCTGGTGAAGCCGCGCCCGCTCGGACCGAAAACGGCCCGCGTCTTGAAGACAGAGGAGAAGGGCTCAGACGTAAACCTGGCCTCGTACATGCTGCTCGACGCCTTCCGCAAGGACTGCGAGGTCGCGGTCGTGGTCTCCAACGACGCCGATCTCAAGACTCCGATCGAGCTGGCGATTCACGAGCTCGGTGTCCGCGTGGGAGTCCTCAACCCTCATCCCCCTGAGAAGCGCAGCCTCGATCTGCGTCCAACGTTCTTCAAGCAGCTGCGTCGTGGCCCAATCGCAGCCAGCCAGTTCGAGCCGGTGCTGAGCGATGCTCTGGGCGAGATCCGTAGGCCGGATGGCTGGTAGCTCCCCTTAAATCGCTGAGGCCCGCCGAAGCGGGCCTCGCACCCAGCCACCGAAGCGACTGGGGGGATATCGCAAGGATAGTCCGGCCGGCCGGACGATTCAACCCACGGGAACATCCTGCGGGCTCACATCCCGAGCCCCAGCAAGCGGTCGAGCTCGATCGCGTGCTCATGGACATGCTCGCGTCCCCCCGGCCACGCGAGAGGATGCGGGCTTCTACTGAGGAGGCCACAGTCGGCCCTGGCTAGGATCAAGGGTAATGACGTTGGCTGACTCCGATTCAGCGGCCGTCGACGGTGGGGCTACGGACAAGATCACGATCGTGCTCGCCGATGACCACACGGTCGTGCGGCGGGCACTTCGA
>JBAVGD010000366.1:0-12309 GCA_049684635.1 Solirubrobacterales bacterium
CCAGCATCTCCTCGCCGAGGCTCATCGGCGGGATCACGCAGGCCGAGTCGCCGGAGTGCACGCCGGCCTCCTCGACGTGCTGCATAATGCCGGCGACGCAGACGTCTTCACCGTCGGCGAGGGCATCGACGTCAACCTCGATCGCGTTCTCCAGGAACCGGTCGAGCAGCAGGGGGTGCTCCTGGTCCGCCTTGACATTGGCCTTCAGGTAGGCGGTGAGGTTCTCGGTCGAGTAGCAGATCTCCATCGCCCTGCCCCCCAACACGTAGGAGGGCCGGACCAGCAACGGAAAACCGACCTCTTCGGCGATGACCGCTGCCTCGTCGGCTGAAAGGGCCGTCCCGTAGGGCGGATGCTTGATCTCGAGCCGTCGCAGCAGGGCCCCAAACCGGCCGCGATCCTCGGCCAGGTCGATCGCCTCGACCGGTGTTCCAAGCAGTGGCACACCGGCTTCCTCCAGGGCCCGCGCAAGTTTCAGCGGCGTCTGACCGCCGAATTGCAGGATCACACCCTCCGGCTGCTCCTGCGCGCAGACGGCCAGGACGTCCTCCTCGGTCAGCGGCTCGAAGTAGAGCCGATCGGAGGTGTCGTAGTCCGTCGAGACCGTCTCCGGGTTGCAGTTGACCATGACGGCGTCGCGTCCGAGCTCGCGAACCGTCATCGCCGCATGGACGCAGCAGTAGTCGAACTCGATGCCCTGGCCGATCCGGTTGGGGCCGGCGCCGAGGATGACCACCGAGTCGCGCTCGCCGCGCCGAATCTCGGATGCGACCGAGCCATCCCGCCCGGGCCGCTCGTGGGTCGAGTAGTAGTAGGGGGTCGCCGCCTCGAACTCGGCAGCGCAGGTGTCGACGGACTTGTAGCTGCGAACGAGGCCGTCGGTTCCGTCGCCCTCCGTTGCAAGCATGCTCAGCTCTCGCAGGAACCAGCGGTCGACCAGGCAGCATTCGTGCACGGCGTCGATCTCGATACCGCGCCGGAAGGCCTCCAGCACGAGGTCGAAACGGTCCGCGCTTGGCACGGCAATCCTTTCCAGAAGCTCCTGATCGGACTCGGGCGCATCCGGCACCGCGTCCAGCTCCCGCGAGCGCAACGCCTTGGCGAAAGACTCGCGGAAAGTCCGGCCGATTGCCATCACCTCCCCCACGCTTTGCATGTGGGTCGAGAGCTTGCCGGTGGCGCCGGGGAACTTCTCGAAGGCAAAGCGCGGGACCTTCGTCACCACGTAGTCGATCGTCGGCTCGAAGGAGGCCGGTGTGGCGCGCGTGATGTCGTTCGGTATCTCCTCCAGCGCATAGCCGACGGCGAGCTTGGCGGCCATCTTCGCGATCGGAAAGCCGGTCGCCTTCGAGGCCAGCGCCGAGGAGCGCGAAACGCGCGGGTTCATCTCGATCACGACGATGTCGCCGGTCTCCGGGTTGACGGCGAACTGGATGTTCGAGCCGCCGGTCTCCACTCCAACCGCCCGGATCACCTTGATCGCCTGGTCGCGCAGCTCCTGGTAGAGCTGATCGGTGAGGGTCTGAGCGGGTGCCACAGTCACCGAGTCTCCGGTGTGAACCCCCATCGGATCGACGTTCTCGATCGAGCAGATGATCACGACGTTGTCGTTGCGATCGCGCATCACCTCCAGCTCGAACTCCCCCCAGCCGATCACCGACTCCTCGATCAGAACCTGGTTGATCGGGCTTGCCGCCAGCCCCTCCGAGGTGACCTGTCGCAGCTCGGTCTCGGTCTCGCCGAAGCCGCCGCCCTCGCCACCCAGCGTGAAGGCCGGGCGGACGATCGCCGGCAGCGCGATGCGACCGTTGGCAAGCGCCGTCTCGAGCTCGCCCACGCTGCCCACCGTCAACGACCACGGAATGCGCAGCCCGGCCTCGGCCATCGTGAGTCGAAACTCCTCGCGGTCCTCCGCGCGGCGGATCGATGTGTGGTTTGCCCCGATCAGCTCAACCCCAAAGCGCTCCAGGGTGCCGTCCTCATGCAGTGCCATGGCGAGGTTGAGCGCTGTCTGCCCGCCGAGCGTCGGCAGCAGGGCGTCCGGGCGCTCCTTCTCGATGATCTTCGCCACCGGACCGGGCAGCAATGGCTCGACGTAGGTGGCGGTGGCGAACTCCGGGTCGGTCATGATCGTCGCCGGGTTCGAGTTGACGAGGACCACTTCGTAGCCCTCCTCCAGCAGCACCTTGCAGGCCTGCACCCCGGAGTAGTCGAACTCCGCGGCCTGGCCGATCACGATCGGCCCCGACCCGATCAGCAGGATCTTGCGGATGTCGTCTCTACGCGGCAAGCTCGAGGAAGGTGTCGAAGAGGTGACGGGCGTCGTGGGGCCCCGGACCGGCCTCCGGGTGGTACTGGACCGTTGCTCCCCGGACGTCCTCGAGCACGAGCCCCTCAACCGTGCGGTCGTAGAGGTTGAGGTGTGAGAGCTGGGCGGCGCCGAAGTCTGTCTCCCAGCGAACCGGCTCGTCGGCCTCGATGCGGGGGTTGCCACCCGGTCCTCGCACCGCGAAGCCGTGGTTCTGGGACGTGATGTCGATCCGGCCGGTGGCGAGCTCTTTCACCGGGTGGTTGGCGCCCCGGTGCCCGAAGGGGAGCTTGAAGGTCTCGAGTCCCACCGCCCGGCAGAGCAGCTGATGGCCGAGGCAGATGCCGAAGATCGGTCGCTTGCCAATCAGGTCGCGCACCGTGTCGACGATGTAGTCAAGGGCGCCCGGGTCGCCGGGACCGTTGGCAAGGAAGACGATGTCGGGATCCTCGCTCAGCACCTCCTCGGCGGACGCAGTGCAGGGCATGAGCGTCAGCCGGCAGTCCCGCTCGCGAAGCTGACGGACGATGTTCAACTTCACCCCGGTGTCGATTCCGACCACATGCAGGCCATCGCCGGGGAAGCGAACCGGCTCAGTGGGGGTCACCGTCCGGGCAAGATCGGCGCCGTCCATCGACGGCTCCGCCTCGATCCGTTCCGCGGCCTCGGACGGCTCGAGCGTCGCGGGAAAGATCCCGCCGCGCATGGCGCCCCGGTCACGGATGTGGCGAACCAGAGCGCGCGTATCGATGCCCGTGATGCCGGGCACCCCGCCGTCCGCGAGCCAATCCAACCATCCGCCCTCGGCGGTCGCGACATCCTCGCGGTTCTTCGCATCGCGCATGATTACACCGCGGGCATGGATCCCGTCCGACTCCATCGCAGCTGACGACACACCGTAGTTGCCGATCAGGGGATATGTGAAGACGATGATCTGACCAGCGTAGGAAGGGTCGGTGACCGACTCCTGATAGCCGGTCATCGCGGTGTTGAAGACGACCTCGCCGGTGACCGCATCGGGATGGCCGCAGAGCTCGCCGTCGAAAAGGGCTCCGTCCTCGAGCAGGACGTAGCCGCTGTTCATGCCGCCACTCCAAGCGAGAAGCTGCGCAAGCGGTAGGCAACCTGGCCGCCCGCGATCGTCATCAGCACGCGTCCGGTGAGCCTGCGTCCGGCGCACCACGAGTTAGGTGAGCGGCTCTCATGCCCCTCCTCACCCACCGTCCATTCGGCGTTGAGGTCGCAGAGCGCCAGATTCGCCTCTGCGCCCAGGGCGAGCGCGGGCCGCTCCAGGCCAAATGGCTCGGCGCCCCCGGCCATCCTCTCGACCAGAAGGCCCAGCTCGAGGACACCCGGCCGCACAAGCTCGGTGTGGAGCGCGGCAAAAGCCGTCTCCAGGCCGGTCACCCCCATCGCGGCTTGCTCGAAGGGCGTTTCCTTCTCCTCAGGGGCGTGCGGAGCGTGGTCGGTCGCCACGCAATCGATCGTCCCGTCCCGGAGGCCGTCGATCAGAGCCTGCCGATCGGTCTCCGATCGCAGCGGTGGGTTCATCTTGAAGCGAAGCGCGTCGAGGCTTCGAACCTCCTCATCGGTCAGGCAGAGGTGGTGGGGGGTTACCTCGCAACTGATTCGCACGCCCGTGGCCTTGGCGGCGCGCACGGCCTCAACCGACTCAGCGGCAGAGAGATGCTGGATGTGGATTCCGGCGTTCTCATAGCCCGCCAAGGCCGTGTCGCGAGCAATCGTCGTCGACTCCGAAACGGAGGGAATCCCGGCAAGGCCCAGCGCCGCTGAAACCGGTCCTTCGTGCATGACGCCATCGCCGGAGAGCTCGGGATCCTCCTCGTGGAGCGCGATCGTGCCACCGCAGAGATGCTGGTACTGGAGGGCGCGGCGAAGGATCCGCGCGCTGCGAATCGGAGCGCCGTCGTCGCTGAAGCCGACCGCGCCGGCCTCGCGGATCTCAGCCATTTCCGTCAGCTCCTCGCCTTCGATACCGCGTGTCACGGCGGCCAGAAAGCCCACCGGGACGCAGGCCTGCTGCCGTGCCGTCTCGCGCAGGGCCTCGACATCGGGCGCACTTGACACCGGCGGGTCGGTGTTGGCCATCGCAAGGACGCCGCAGTAGCCGCCCGCGGCGGCGGCGCGGGTTCCCGTTTCGATGTCCTCCTTGTACTCCTGGCCCGGCGTGCGGAGGTGAACGTGGGGATCGAAGAACGCGGGGAAGGCGTGGAGGCCTTCCGCCTCGATCAGCTCGCGCCCGTCCGCCTCGACGCTGCCCGGGACCCCGATCTCGGCGATGCGGCCATCGCGAATCACCACGTCATGGACACCCTCCGTACCGCTGATCGGATCGAGCACCGTCGCGCCGCGCAGGACCAGGTTTGCGCCCTCGCCGGCGCGCATGTCAAGCGACTCGGCGAGGCTCACGCCGGCTGTCCGATCGGCGTCGGCGGCTGCGAGCGATCGCCCTCGCCTGCGGCAGGTCTGTCCCCGCCGATGGCGAGCAGCTCGTAGAGGATCGCCATGCGAACGACCAGGCCCGAGGCGACCTGCTCGGCGATCAGCGACTGCGGTGAGTCGATCACCTCTCCAGAAAGCTCAACGCCGCGGTTGACGGGGCCGGGGTGCATCAACGCCTGGCGCGGTCCAAGCCGTCGCGCATTGATCTGGAAGTGCGTTGCGTACTCGCGTATGGACGGGACGAAGCTCTCCTTCATACGCTCCCGCTGCAACCGCAGCGCGTAGACGACATCGGCCTCATCCAGCCGGTCGAGGGAGTGTGAGACGGCACAGCCCAGCGTCTCCATACCGCGCGGTATCAACGCCGGCGGGCCACAGAGCGTGACCTCCGCGCCCATCGCTTGGAAGGCGACCAGGTTCGACCGCGCGACACGGCTGTGGAGAACGTCGCCCACGATCCAGATTCGCTTCCCCTCGAGCGAACCGAACCGCCGGCGCAGGGTGAAGAGGTCGAGCAGCGCCTGGCTGGGGTGCTCGTGCTTGCCGTCGCCGGCGTTGATCACGGACGCCTCGCTCCATCCGGCAACCAGTTGCGCCGCACCGGCATATGGATGCCGGATGACGATTGCCGCCGGGTCATACGCCGAGAGGGTCGCGACCGTGTCCTTCAGCGACTCGCCCTTCTCCACGGAGGAGCCCGCCGCCTTGATCGATATGAGGTCCGCGGACAGCCGCTTGGCCGCAAGTTCGAAGGACGAGCTTGTTCGCGTGCTCGCCTCATAGAAGAGACTGACCACGGTCCGGCCGCGCAGCGTCGGCACTTTCTTGATGTCGCGCCGGCCGACCTCGGCAAAGCTCTCGGCACGATCGAGGATGGCCTCGATCTCCTTTCGAGAAAGCTGATCGATGGCGAGCAGGTGCCTCATGGCGTGCCCTCTCCCCCCTCCTCGCGGCTCACAGCGGAGCCTCGACGGCTTGTGGTTCTGAGATGGTCACCTCGTCGACCTCGTCGATCTCCTCCAGCCGCACGTTGACACGCTCGCCAGGCGCGGTCGGCAGGTTCTTGCCGACGTAGTCGGGACGGATCGGCAACTCCCGATGCCCGCGGTCGCATAGGACGGCCAGCTGCATCCGCTCGGGCCGGCCGTAGTCGAAGAGGGCGTCGATCGCGGCCCGCACCGTTCGGCCGGTGAAGAGCACGTCATCGACGAGCACCACGGTGCGGTCGCTGAGGTCGAAGTCGACGTGCGAGGCGTGAACCACCGGCTGAGACGAAGGCGACGCCGCACCCACGTCGTCGCGATAGAAGGAGATGTCGATGTCGCCGATCGGGATCTCCGTGGCGACCAGCTCGCCAAGCAGGGCATGCAGGCGGCGGGCAAGCACAGCACCGCGCGTGTGGATCCCGACGATTGCCAAGCTATCCGGCGGGGGATTCTTCTCGGCAATCTCGTGGGCGATCCGCCGCAGCGTCCGCCTCAGATCGTCGCGCTCAAGCACGACCTTCTCGTTCACTTCACTCCTTCTGGCCTCTCGGGACCTGGTTAAAGGACGTCGCCAGCGTAGCACCGAGACGAGACGCGTCGGGGGGTGCCTAACCCGCCTCCGGCGGGCTAATCGAGAGCCCCTCCGGGGCAAACGTCACTCCGCGGTGCCGGACGAAGGTACCGTCGAGGCGTCCCCCGACGCGTCTCGATTCCGCGCTCCATTCGGGACGAGTGTCGGCTCGCCTCGCTCGGAGAATGGGATTTCGATGACGTCGAAGTCGCGAGGGGCGACGGTCGGCGCGAATACCTCTCGCGCCTCCTCGAGGACGGTGCCTACGTGGTAGCGCGAGGAGATGTGAACGAGAGCCAGCATCTTGACCTCAGCCTCCCGGGCGACTGCGGCAGCCTGACCAACGGTGGAATGGCCGGTGTCAGCCGCGCGCTGGGCCTCCTCCTCGGCGAAGCTCGCGTCGTGGACTAGAAGCTCCGCCCCGCGTGCCGCTTCGACGGTCGCTTTGCACGGTGCGGTGTCACCCGTGATTACGAGCGTCCTGCCGGCGCGTGGCTCCCCCATGACGTCCTTCGGGTTGACCGGGCCCGCGGGCGCCTCGACCGACTCTCCGCGCTGCAGGGCCGCGAACGCAGGGCCTTCCTTCAGACCCAGCCGCTTGGCGGCGTCGGGGTCGAATCGCCCCGGCCGGTCCTCCTCGATAAGCGCGTAGCCGCAAGCCCGCACGCCGTGCTCAACCGCAAACGCCCGCACCGCGGCGCCATCGTGTGGAACCGCCTCCCCTGGCTTCAGCTCCACCAGGTTCAGCTTGAACCGCACCTTGCCGATGATTCGGCTCAACGTCTTGAAGAGATCGCTCAGGCCCCGCGGTCCGTACACGGTCAGAGGCGCCTGGCGCTCGATCAGGTCGTACGTTTTCAGCAGCCCCGGCAGGCCGAGGAAGTGATCGGCGTGGAAGTGGGTCAGGTAGATCTCGTCGACCTGAACGAGACCGCCGGCACGCTGCATCTGGCGCTGCGTTCCCTCGCCGCAGTCGAACAGCAGCCGTTCGCCACCGCGCGTGACCAGCACGCTCGCGGTCGACCGCCGCGCCGACGGCACGGCGCCGCTGGTCCCGAGAAAAGCCACCGACAGATCCATGAGCCGCGAGCCTACGCGACACTCGCCACGGTGGCATCAGCGCCCGCCCTCGTCGATTTCACGACTTCGCGCAGCGCATCGACCGACCAACGAGCAATCTCATAGTCCGCGGCGTACCGGATCCCCTGCGCCTGGTTGTTTCTCGTCGGCTTCAACCGCAATCTAGGACCGATGCTCGAGACGTCGTGGACAGGAACCAGGTAGACCGCCTGCGTCAGCTGGAAGTAGACGCCGAAAACGTCCGCCAAACCATCGTACGGACGACGGCCCGCTCCATGGTCCGTCCGGTGAGCATTGAATACGACGCAGTCTTTGACGAGCCGTACTGTCTTGCACTGCACTTTCAGGAACGACCGGTCAGCCAGATGGACGACGAGGTCATAGGGAAGACCACCGCCAAACGGCAGCAGAACAGCCAAGCCGCGAGATGCCAGGGCGTTGAGAACGGCCGCCTCGGTCGCGTTCCCCTTTAGTGCTGTCCTCACCCTTCAAATGTAGTTACCGCCTCGGATAGAACATATGTTCGTATAGGGCTCAAGCGTAAGGCGGATAAGCTGCCTGGCTGAGCGCCCGTAGCTCAGCTGGATAGAGCGCCGCCCTCCGGAGGCGGAGGCCACAGGTTCGAATCCTGTCGGGCGCGTCAATGGAAACGGGCACGGATACGCGCCTGCCACGGGGGGCGCTTGCCGTCATCGCAGTCGGCTTGCTCGCCACTCTCGCGGCGGCCCTGCTGAGTACGGACAAGCCGGCGGGGGCAGCGGAACTCGAATGGGAAGCGAGAATGCCGCTACCGGACTCGAGGCCGGCGGCGATTCCGGGCGGCGGGCAGGTTCGGATTTCAGAAGGTGGGCTCCGTGCAACCGATCCGAACGCGAGCGGCTATCGCCTCTACCGGGTCGCGGCGGTCCTCGCAGTTGACCCGGCCTCCGCGGTGGCGAACCGGGACGTGCGCTGCGCGATGAACGTGCCGCGCCGGCGAACCGTTGCCGCTCGAACTCCGGAAAACCGTGCGGCCTATCCCCTGCCCAGCAGCGAAGAAGATCTCGGCAAGCAGAACCTGCCGGCCACGGTGACCGTGGAATTCAATGCCCACGAAACCGATCTCGCCAGGATCCGCCTCGGAGACGCCTTCGATGCCTTCTCCAACCTGCCAGGTGTGACCGTCGACTGGGCCCCCTTCCGCCTCGCACAGCAGACCTGGGAATGGGGGGTGCCGGCCAATCCCCCTGCCGGGCCCGTGCGACTCGCGTTCGCCGGGATCTGGCGCACGAGCGCTTCCCCCGCGGCCAAGATCGCCTGCACGGTCAACTCTTCGACCGGCTCGGCAACGGTCCACACCGCGGGCTCGCTTTCCAGGTAGGTCTACGGAGCGACGAGGAGCTCGGGGCCTTCGATTCCCTTCCCGACCTTGTTCAGCTTCGGGTTGGCGGGAGCGCTGGACATCCGTGAGGCCGGAAGCGGCTTACACATTGCCATCGCGTCTTCGACATCGAGGTCGGGCCGCAGCCATGCCGCCTCGGCCTCCGGGCCGGGCAGGATCGCGGGCATCCGGTCATGGACCTTGGCCACCAGCTCATTTGGCTGAGTCGTGACGATCGTGCACGTGTAGAGCCAGCCGTCGTCGACTCCCGGCCCCTCCTCGTCCCACTCCTTACGGGTGCAGATGCCGGCGAACGCGAAGGTCGCACCGCCGTCAACCGTGAACCGCCAGGGCTGCCGCGGTTGCTTTGGGTCCTCGGCCTTCATCCACTCGTAGAAGCCGTCGGCGACGATCAGACAGCGGTGGCGGAACTTTCCGATCAACGGGCTGTAGGCCCGGCTCGAGCTGAGGTTCTCGACTTTCGCGTTGATCATCTTGTAAGCGACGTTGAGGTCCTTGGCCCAGCGCGGTACGAGCCCCCAGCGCATCAGCCGCGCCTCCCGCTCGCCCACCATCGCCTCCTCGACCTCAGGCGACGAACGAACGGTGAGCACCTCCTGGCTTGGTGCGACATTGAAGCGCCCGAGTGCCGATTCCGCCTTCTTCACTCGCTCTCGCGACGGAGGAGGCGCCTCACCGGCGGCGTTTCGCTCGAGCGCTTTCTCGAGTTCGACCTGGAAGCGATCGGCGATCTGCTTCGTGTTCTTGGCCGTGATCGTGAAGCGCCCGCACATCAGGGTCGCGCCTCGCCATGCTCGCGATACCACTCAATGGTACGGCGCAGGCCGTCACGCAGCTCCACCTCCGGTCGCCATCCAGTTGCCCCTCGCAACTTTGCCGAGTCGACGAACTGGCGATCGATCTCGCCGGCGGGGTTGCCGCCGCCACGGAAGTCCGGTTCGATACCGACGTCGGCCGTCTCGGCGATCAGCTCGACGACCTCGCGCACGGAATGGGGCTGGTCGCCGCCGGCGTTGAATGCCTCTCCCGCTGCGCCGCCCGCGACGACGACATCGCCGATGGCGAGGTAGGCGGCGACGGCGTCGTCGACATGCAGGAAGTCCCGTTCCGGGCTCCCATCCGAGCGGATTACCGGCCGCCGCCCGTCGAGCAGCGCCACGACGGTCTCCGGGATCAAGCGCGAGAAGTTGAGGTCGCCGCCCCCGTAGACGTTGGCGAAACGGGTCACCGCCAGCGGCAGGTCATAGGACTGCGCGTAGCTGCGGGCGATGATGTCCGCGGCCGCCTTGCTGGCGTCGTACGGATAGGCGGCACGAAGCGGGAAGTCCTCCCGGTAGGGCAGCTCGTCGCTGGGTCCGTAAGCCTTGTCCGAGGAGGCGAAAACGATGCCCGCCACGGCATTCGTCCGCGCCGCCTCAAATACGTTCCAGGCTCCGCGCACATTGACCTCGAAGGTTTCGCGCGGGGAAGCCTGAGCGACGCCGACGATCGTCTGCGCGGCCAGGTGGAAGACGCGTTCGGATGCCCCCACCGCCGCCGTCACCGCCTCTGCGTCGCGAAGATCGGCCTCGGCAAGCTCCACCTCGTCGCGGATTCCCAGCAGGTCGAGGCCGGAGCGACGCTGCCCTCCCAAGTCGGAGACCCGCGGCTCGGGCCGATCCAGCACCCGAACCTCGTCGCCACGCTCCAGCAGGGCGCGCGCCAGGTGCGATCCCACGAAGCCGTGGCCGCCGGTCACGAGGACCCTTGTCATCGCTCGGCCCCCGCTTCAGCGAGAGGCGCCCAGGGCGCTGTGCCCGCATCCCAGAGATCATTGAGGACGACCGCGTCCTTATAAGTGTCCATGCAATCCCAGAAC
Source organism: Solirubrobacterales bacterium (assembly GCA_049684635.1). Taxonomy (GTDB): domain Bacteria; phylum Actinomycetota; class Thermoleophilia; order Solirubrobacterales; family 70-9; genus VRUE01. Next base: position 10,648 of record JBAVGD010000366.1, read on the forward strand.
CCCTCGTGCCGGTAGGCGCGAAGCTCCCCATCGCCCGCCAGACGCATCAGGGGCTTGCGCTCCAAGACGCTGTCTGCCTCGAGGTAGGCAAGTGCCCTCGGCTCAAAGCAAAAGAAGCCGCCATTGACCCAATGCTCGCTGCGCGGCTTCTCCGTGAAGCCCTCCACGCGACCGTCGGGAGCGAGTTTCGCCACCCCCCACTGCAGAGTCGGCCGGACAACCGTCATCGTCGCCAGCGCGCCACCCGCTCGATGAGTGCCGAGCAGCGCGTCCAGATCGATATCCGCGACACCGTCGGCATATGTGGCACAGAAGGTGCCGTTGCCAAGCTGCTCGCCCAGTCTTGCGATGCGCCCGCCGGTCGGCGTATCGAGCCCGGTGTCGACACAGTCCACGGTTATGCCGCCGGGCCACGCCTCCGCAGCCACAAAGCCCTCGATCGCCTCGCCGAGGTACCCGGTCGCGAGCAGGAAACGCTCGAACCCGCAAGCAGCGTAGATGCCGATGACGTGCCAGAGGATGGGACGCCCACCGATCTCCACAAGCGCCTTCGGCACCGACTCGGTCCGCTCGCGCAGGCGAGTGCCACGACCGCCGCAGAGGATGACCACCGGCGGGCGCTGACTGACGGGCGTGGCCGAGCAGGTCAAGGACGCAGAAAGCGTGGCGTGCTTTGCACGCGAGCGACCGAGAACGCCGACCTGCGCCGGATCACGGCCGTCAGCCGCCGGCAACGGCGGGGAGAATCGTGACCTCATCCCCATCGTTGATCGGCGTCTGCAGGCCATCCTGGAAGCGAATGTCCTCCCCGCTCACGTAAACGTTCACGAAGCGCCGAAGGTCGCCGTCCTGGGTTATCCGCTCGCGCAGGTCACCGTGCGCCTCGAACAGCGCGTCGAGGATCTCGCCCACCGTCGAGCCCGAAACCTGAACCTCGGCCTCGCCCCCCGTGGTAGCCCGCAGCTGGGTTGGAATCTTCACCGTAACCGCCATGGCGCTGGATTCTATGACCGTCCGCACCGCGTCGCCGGCACAGCAGCCATCACGCCACCGCCGCCTGCTGTTCCAGCTCCGACTCGAAGCTCTCGAGATCGGGGTCGATCTCGTACATATGGAATCTGTCACGGATCGCGTCGAGCGTCTTCAGGCCCTCACCGGTGATGTAGACGACGACACGTTCGCCCTTCGAGATCTCGCCGCTTTCGGCAAGGCGAGCGAGGAGGGCAACCGTTACGCCACCGGCGGTCTCCGTGAAGATCCCGGTCGTCTCCGCGAGCAGCTGGATGCCATCGCGGATTTCTTCGTCGCTGACCGATTCGATCGTCCCCGCGGTACGGCGGGCCTGTTCGAGCGCGTACGGGCCATCGGCCGGATCGCCGATCGCAAGGCTCTTGGCGATCGTGTCCGGCTTCTGTGGCTTGCACACGTCCCAACCTTCGGCAAAAGCGGTCGCGACCGGGCTGCATCCCTCAGCCTGCGCGCCGTTGAAGACAGGTTGGGATCCATCCACGAGCCCGAGGTCGAGCCACTCCTGGAAGCCCCGGCCGAGCTTGGTGAACAGCGAGCCGGAGGCAATCGGACTGACCACCCGATCGGGCAGCTCCCAGCCCAGCTGCTCGGCGGTCTCGTAGGCGAGCGTCTTCGACCCCTCGGCGTAGTAGG
>JBAVGD010000367.1:0-2947 GCA_049684635.1 Solirubrobacterales bacterium
GGCCTGCGGAGATCGGCTTGGACGAGCGGGATCCGGCGGGCCGAGGTTTCCGCTCGAAAACCGTTGGGGGCCGCAAGGTCTCTCGTGGGTTCGAATCCCACCCCCTCCGCTTCGCAAGCGGATTCCGCAGTTCAAAGCGGGATCGCGCGCGATGTTCCGTCTCTTGCGGAGCTGCCGGCGCTGTCGGTCAGCGCCGCTCAAGACCGCCCAGGCCGGGCGGCGCCGATCGCAAACCGATCGCACAGGCGTGCGCCTACGCTCCGTTGTTCGTGGAACGGCAACAATCGGGCGGCGCCGCGCCGCCGAAGCACCGCGCTCGGGTAGCCGAGGGCCGATTTCGTCACGCTGTCGCGTCCCCAGCAGGCAATGCCGAGACGTAATTGTTCGCGGCAAGTACCCCTTTCACGCGAAAGCAGGCGGAGGCGGGCGCTGCTGCCTCACCGACCGTAGGCCAGGGCGAGCACAAGATCAGCCTCGGGCGGCAATTTGACGATCGCGTGAGGTCGGAGGTAGGCTCGGCGCGGATGTGTCGCTACGTCCCGCCGCTTGCCCTTGTTGCGATTTGTGTTGCTGGCTGCGGGTCGTCGGGTTCCGGCAAGTCCGTGAGTGCGACAACGGCAACCAATCCTGCGAAACCACTTGTGCTGAGCGTTTCCTCTCCCAGCGCAAACCTGCGCATCGTTCGGGGCGGGGACCCCGTGCCGATAACGGGCACCGTAAATCAGATGGCCAATGTCCAAGCGATCGCTGGGAACCTGACCGGACAGTGCCCTCGTTTCAACCGCCGACGTGTCGTTCGCCGTCATTTCAGCTTTACGATCCCGTCACCGACTGCACTTCACCGCGTTGGCATCACTATCTGTGCCGAAACCTGGGGAGGACAGCACGCAATGGAGGTTCGGCACGTCGTGATCGGAGTCGCCCCGGCGATTCACAAGGTTTCAAAGCCCAAGCCCAAACCGGCCCCAAAGCCGCAGCTCGTCAACACCGAGAACCAAGCCTGTGGGGGCTATGCGGGGCCGGACCTCAACGCCTGCCATGACAGCTACGAGTATCTCTGCATGTACGGCAAGGTCAAGCAGACGGTCCAGAATTACTACGAGGGCAACGGAGCTGACCTGTCAACTGACGCCGTCGACTGGGCGAAGGACTACTACACAAATGAAGGGAGCTGGCAGGCGGGTTCAGCTGGGTGCCTTGCCTCTCTGATGGACGAATACCACCACCTTTACGGTTAGCCGTCCGGCTTGCTGGGACGCCACTCCGTTTCACGCGGAAGCGACACTCTGGGACCAGCCGGAAGGAATGAAAGAGAAGTGGCGGAAGAAGGAGGGCTAGTGATGCCCACGTTAGGAGTTGCTGGTGGTTGATGACCTCAAGAAGGGCTACTACCTGCTGTTCATCGACGGAGGAAAGAGAGCCAACGAACAAGGCCAGGCTGAGGGCGCCATCGGGGTGATTCTCCAGGAACCCGACTGTGGCGCGGTGTTGGCCAGAGTGGCCGAGAAAGTGGGACCCGTCGGCAGTCCACACGAAGCCGAGTACCGCGCTCTGATTCGCGGTCTCAAGCTCGCCGCCGAGAAACGACTCCCCTATATCGCCGCGTTCAGTGACTCCGCGAACGTCGTCAACCAGATAACGGGTAGATGGAACAAGAACGAGCGAGCCACCGAGCTCTATGAAGAGGTCGAGGAAGCTCTCGAGCCCTTCAAGACATGGCAACTTTCCTGGGTCCCCCGCGAGATGAACAAAGACGCTGACAAGCTTGTCGATCAAGCCTTCAAAGGCGAGCCCGTAACCCACGCCACCGACTAATCACGACGTCGAGCATCGACGAGCCCGCTCCCGCTTCGCGCGAGAAGCAAGAGCTTGCGCGCAGGGGGGCCGAGCCGTAGCGGCTACTTGACCGATTCGGTCAGGCCTGCAGTGAGGCAATACGGCCCAGTGCTAGCCACCCGCCGATCGACTGCTTGCATCGAACGCTGCTCAACTCAGGCCTGATGGCTCCCGACCGATAGAGCTCCATGCTCAAGAGGAGACGTCGGGCTGGTACCTACGCCGAGGAACGCTACCGGCGAGGCCTTCGCAGCTGGCGGGCGAAGAACCGCCGGCTCTTTCTTGCGCTGTGCGCACCATTCATCGTGGTCGGGATCGTGGTTGGCATCCTTGCGGGGAATTTCATCGCCTGGTTTGCGGGGATGGTTGCGGGTGCCTTCGCGGCTATGTGGATAGTGCTCCGAGAGACGCCTCCTCGGTATGTCGAGAAATGGCACGATGGGACCGAAGGCGAGCGCAAAACGGAAAAGGCGCTGAGACCGCTGGAGCGGGCGGGGTGGCATGTCGTCCACGACATCCAGAACGGCTATGGCAACTACGACCACATCGCCGTTGGCTCAACCGGCGTTTATCTCCTCGAGAGCAAAAACCTGCAGGGCATCGTCGAGGTAAAAGGCGGAGTGCCACACCTGGCTCGGCGTCATGATCCCGAGGAGAACATGGCCTTTGACCGGATCCGGCCACGCGCCCTGACTGACGCAGTACGCGTCAAGGAGGACATCGAGCGGCGAACCGGCCATCGAGTCTGGGTACAGGCTGTCGTCGTCTTCTGGTCGGAGTTCCCAGAGGGCTCCGTCGAGGACGACAACTGCTTCTTCGTCGATGGCTCACGACTTCGCGACTGGTTGCAGAACCGGCCTAGGCGGCTCGATCAGGCCGCTGTCGAGGAGATCGCCGCGGGCATCGAAGGCATCGCCGAGGACGCTGCCGCCGACCGGGTTCGGCCAGAGCTCAGCCCGGCGTGAGAGCGATAGACATGTGTGACCACAGCTGATCGCCCGAAGCGGCAACATCTTCGGGGTGCGTGTCGCGGCGAAGGCCGGCCACGCCGGGCGGTCTCAGCGCATGTAGGCTCCGAGTGATGCGCATCACTCGGCTTGAGCTCAAGAAC
>JBAVGD010000368.1:0-4552 GCA_049684635.1 Solirubrobacterales bacterium
CTCAGTGACCGCGTCCGGGAACAGGCCGAGATTGGCCCCGGTTCCCGCCCCGACGTCGAGCGTGCGCCCGTCCGCCTCGGACAGAAGCTTGCGGCGCATCTCTCGCAGACCTGCCTCTTCGGTTCCCTTGAGCCCGCGGTCGTAGAGGGCCGTGAAGCCTCGTCCCCAGGTGGCGTCGTAGATTCGGCCCATCTGTCGCGTTGACGAGCTGACCACCCTATGAGGTGGTCAGCTCGTCGCTCGTGAGCTACGCCGCATCGCGCTGCGCGGGCTCCGGTTCCGCCTCGGACTCGAGGCCCGGCTCGCTGTGGGCGGCACGCTCCTCGTAGGCGCGGCGCTTGGCCAGGTCGACCTCGGTCAGGATCTTGTGGACCCCCATGAAGCGCGCCACCGCCTCGCGCCACCTGCGTGGCAGCAGGCTGCCGGCGGTGACGGTGAACTTCAGCGAGCGCGGAACGAAGACGTCGAATCGCTGCAGCTCGAGCGCGTCGACTATCTCGTTGGCGACGTCCTCCGGCTCGACCCTCTTGACGGCGCGCTGGTCCGATACGCCTTCCATCAGGGCGGTGTTGACCGGGACCGGCATCACGCAGGAGAGCTCGATGCCGCTGCCGCGCAACTCCTGGCGAACGGCCTCGGAGAGGCCGACCACGGCGTGCTTGGTGGCCGAGTAGGTGGCGATCCCCGGCACCCCCGCCTTGCCGGCGGAGGAGGCGATGTTGACGATGTGGCCGGTGTTGCGGGGGCGCATCCGCTGCAGCGCCATCTGGGTGCCGGCGATAACGCCGAGCAGGTTGATGTCGACCTGGCGGCGGATCGACTGCTCGCTCTCCTCGACGAACTGCGTCACCGGCATGATCCCGGCGTTGTTGACCAGCACGTCGAGCGGCCCAAGCTGCTTCTCCGTCTCGTCGAGAAAGCTCCTGAACGAGGCCCAGTCGGTGACGTCGAGAGGCAGCGCGATCGTACCCCCGCCCAGCTCCGTCGCCGTTTGTTCGGCCACGCCGGCATCGAGATCGCCGATTGCAACCCGACAGCCCTTGCGTATGAGTGCCGTCGCCGTCGCCTTTCCGATCCCCCGGGCAGCCCCGGTGATCGCCACGACCTTGCCGTTCAGCGACCGTCGTTCCTTTGCCATCTCTGCTCTCTCCTCCTCCGTCCCGTCGCCCTCAGGCGGCAGGCTTGTAGACGGTGACCACGGCGGCTCCGCCGAGGCCGATGTTGTGTTGCAGGGCAACCTTGGCGCCATCGACCTGCCGCTTGTCCGCCTGGCCACGCAGCTGCCAGGTCAACTCCGAACACTGCGCGAGTCCGGTCGCGCCCAGTGGGTGTCCCTTTGAGATCAGACCACCGGACGGATTGACGACCACCTTGCCGCCGTATGTAGTCGCTTCTTCGTCGATCAGCTTGTGAGCCTCTCCCTCCGCCGCGAAGCCGAGCGCTTCATAGGTGATCAGCTCGTTGGCGCTGAAGCAATCGTGCAGCTCGCATACGTCCACTTCATCGGGACCGATTCCGGCCTCATTGTAGGCGCGCTGGGCTGCCTGCTTGGACATGTCCGAGCCGACGATCTTCATGCAATCGGTGTCCTCGGCGAAGGTCGAGGAGAGATCGGTGACCATCGATTGGCCTGCGATCTCGACTGCCTGGCCCCAAAGGCCATGCTCGTCGACATAGCGCTCGGAAGCGACGATTGCGCAGGCCGAGCCATCCGACGTCGGCGAGCACTGCAGCTTGGTCAGCGGGTCGTGGATCATCTTCGCCGCCTTGATGTCCTCGAGCGTGTACTCGTCCTGGAACTGGGCGTATGGGTTGTTGACCGAGTGCTTGTGGTTCTTCCAGCCGATCCAGGCGTAGTGGTCGGCAGTCGAGCCGTACTTCTCCATGTGGTCGCGCCCCGCGTTGCCGAACATCTGCGGCGCCGGCGGCGACTGCTCGGGCTGGCGCAACTCGAACATCCGCATCGCGTGCTTGTCGATCGCGTTGGTGCGGTCGGTGTACTTGACGCCCAGCGAGCCCATCTCCATTTTCTCGAAGCCAATCGCGAGGGCGCAGTTCGCGAGTCCGCCCTTGACGGCCTGGCGCGCCAGGAAGAGAGCCGACGATCCCGTCGAGCAGTTGTTGTTGACGTTGACGACGGGGATTCCGGTCAGGCCGAGCTGGTACAGCGCCCGCTGCCCGTAGGTCGAGTCGCCGTAGCAGTAGCCGGCGTAGGCCTGCTCCACGTCCTCGTAGGCGATTCCCGCGTCGGCGAGGGCCTTCTCCCCCGCCTCTTTGGCCCAGTCCGGGTAATCGCCCTCCTTGGTGCCGGGCTTCTCGAACTTCGTCATCCCGACTCCGATCACGAACGTGCGGTTGCTCAAAGTCTGCTCCTATGGTCTCTCGCGTGTGGCGCGGCTTGGCTGAGTAGCCAGGAATGTAGCGGGCTGGGCCTGATCGTGGGCCCAGCGAGGTCGCTCCGCCTCAGCCGACGTGGCCACCGGGCATGCGATCGTCATGGCCGTGACAATCCTCGGGCTGCCAGCCGGGGACCGTGTTCCCTTCCGGCGGGATGGGGTGCTCCTTGAGGATCCGGGCCAGGTGCGTGACGTTGTGAGCCATCCACTTGGCCGTCTTCTGGGTGTACGGATGGTCCTTACCGCCGGCCTCGATGAACGACGGCCCCGGACCGGCGTCGCCCACCCAGTAGGTGTCGGCGTTGGGCGGGATCGCGCATCCCAGGTGCGTGAGATTGAAGAGCGTCGTCTCCGCGCACGCGTGGGCGCCATCCTCGTTGCCCGTCACGACAACGCCGCCGACCGTGTTGTAGAGCGGGTACTGGCCGACCTCGTTGGTCGTGTTGTAGGTGCCGTCGAGTCGCTCGATCACCATCTGGCTGACGCTGTTGCGAACGCCGAACCAGATCGACATGCCGATGATCAGGATGTCGGCGGCGAGCACCTTCTCGAGGATCTGCGGCCATTCGTCCCCCTCCCCCATGTCGGAGACCACGCCGAAGGGAATCTTGTAGTCGACCGGCCGCAGCGTCTCGTGCCTGACGCCCAGCTCGTCGAGGTGGGCTGTGACCATGTCGATCAGAGCCTGCGTGTTGGAAGGCTCCGGCGACTTCTTCAGGGTGCAATTGAGAATCAGCGCATTGAGGTCCATGCGGCGCAGTCTCTCCGCGCCTACGGGGCATTGCAAGGCCCATGCCCCGTTATCGGTCGGCGATGGCGTGATCCGCGCAATGCAGGGCGGACGGCGAGGGCAGCGTCCAAGTACCCTGAGGGGCCGTGATCAGCGCCACCCTGAGCACCGATCCTGCCGCGGGGGTTGGCCTTCTCGCCGCCCTCCTAGCCGGCATAGTTTCGTTTCTCTCTCCCTGCGTCCTGCCACTGGTTCCGGGCTATCTGTCTGCGGTCAGCGGCGTTTCGACCAGCGAGCTGGACAGCGTCGGCTGGCGCCGCGTGCTCGGCCCGAGCCTGCTCTTCGTCGCCAGCTTTTCGGCGATCTTCATCGCCGGAGGGCTGACCGCAACCGGGCTCGGAGCGACGGTTCAGGATCACAGGCAGCTCCTGACCAAGATCGCCGCGGCCCTCATCATCGCGATGGGGGTGCTCTTCGTCGGTTCCCTGTTCGTCAACCGGCTCAACCGCCAATGGCATGTGGACGCACTGCTCGAGCGCGCCGGCAGGGGCGGGCCCATTGTTGCCGGCGCGGCCTTCGCGATTGCCTGGACACCGTGCATTGGCCCCACGCTTGGCGCGATCTACTCCGCGGCCGCCCTTACGAGCTCCGTCGATCGCGGCGCCCTGTTGCTGGCGGCGTACTCAGCCGGACTCGCGATCCCGTTCCTTCTGACCGCAGTCGCCTTCTCCCGCATGAGCACGGCGTTTGCCGTTGTCAAGAGGCACTACCAGGCGATCGTCGCCACCGGGGGCCTGATCCTGATCGGGATGGGTGTCCTGATCTGGACCGGGCAGCTGAGCGAACTCAACATCGAAGCGCAGAAGCTTCTCTCGGGTCTCGGCCTCGACTTCTGGAACGCTGTTTAGGGCCAGCCGGAAGACCCTCGGCGCGCCCGGCTCTGGAGCGGCTCTGGCTAGTTCGACGTCGGACTGACTGTCTGAAGCTCCCGCCCGACTGCCTCTACCTCCTCGAGCTCGCCCGCGTCGGCATCGGCCGAGCAGACGATCCGGAAGCGACCGGTGCCGATCTCAGGATCGGGCAGAACCGGCAGGCCTCGAATCTGATTCCACCCCAGTCGCTCGACCTCGAATGGGTTCATTCGTACCTCCGCAGCTGGAAACGGGCAATTCGCGTTGTGCTGATCGATCGCCTTCGAGATCGCCTCGAGGTTCTTTGCCTCCGGAGAAGCCACGGAGCGCATTCTATGAATTGCGATGTCGGTTGGCGTCCATTCCTCCGCCTACGATCGATACGTGGATGGTGGTCGGACGATCGGGCATCTCGATATGGACGCCTTCTATGCGTCAGTCGAGTTGCGGCGGCGGCCGGAGTTGCGGGGAAAGCCCGTCGTGGTATGCGGGTCCGGTCCGCGGGCGGTCGTGAC
>JBAVGD010000369.1:0-6354 GCA_049684635.1 Solirubrobacterales bacterium
CGAGTGACGCTGCGCGATACGGCCCCGTCCCGGTGTTCCGCGTAGCGCTGCTACGCGGAAACCGTGCCGTGACCGTCTCGCTTGGTCATCGACCTCCCCGGTCTCGCGCTCATTCTGAAACAGGTTCTTAGAGGCCGACCTCCCAGCCCGGCCGGTCGTACTTGCTCGCCAGCCGTGCCAGCGTCAATGCGCCGAGCATCAGGCCGAAGTCGCGCAGGGCGACGTCGTAGTAGCCGGAGAGGGTGAGCAGATTGACGATGATCCCGCCGAGCCACGCGGCGACCACGTACGCGGCATAGCGCGGCTTCAGCGCCACCCCGATCCCGGCGAGGATCTCAACCACGCCGACGAGATGCATCGCGGTGGACGCGGTGCCGGGAACGATGCCGTTGATCCATGGCGCGAGGTAGACCTCCCAGTTGACGAGGACGTTGAAGAACTTGTCGAGCCCGAAGGCGATCGGAGCCACCGTGAAGGCGATCCGCAAGAGCACGAACGCCTGGTAGCCGGGATCCGCCTTCAATCGCTCGACGAACGTCGTCGACAGGCCGGTATACCCGGGTGCCTGTAGCGTGGTGGTGGACATGGGACCTCCTTGATCAGTCGATGGTTGTCCCTGTCTGCGTCGCCGGGGGCCGCGGTCTTACCTCAAGACCTCGGTAAGAGATGCCGCCCGCGGGTCGCTAACAATGCATGCCGGCGACGATGACCCTCCCCGCAGAGACCCCAGAGAGGGAGCCGAGCGCGCTCCCTGATGACGAATCGCGAATGTGGCTCGAGCGCCTCGGGACAGACCACCCGGGACGCGACGCCGCGCTGGCCGAGTTGCACGGCCTGCTGCTGCGCGCCGCCCGCTTCGAGGTCAATCGCCGCCGCGCGACACTCCCTCACCTGCGCGGCGACGACCACGAGGACCTCGCGCACCAGAGCGCTGATGACGCCCTAACCGCCCTGCTGGGGAAGCTTTCCGACTTCCGCGGCGAGAGCCGCTTCACGACCTGGGCCTACAAGTTCGCCTTGCTCGAGGCGGCGGTGAAGGTCAGACGCCGTGCCTGGCAGGGCCGCGAGATCCCCCTTGAGGACGAGGCGTGGTCGGTCCTCGCCGATGCGAGCGCAACCGCCCAGCATCAACTCGAGGACCGTGAAGCTTTGGCCGCCCTACGTGAGGAGATCGACCGCTGCCTGACCGACCATCAGCGCCGGGTATTGGTCTCGGTCACCCTCAACGACGTCCCCATTGACGTTCTCGCGCAGCGCCTCGAGACGACCCGCGGCGCTCTCTACAAGACGCTTCACGATGCCCGTCGAAAGCTGCGCGCTGCGCTTGACGCTCGCGGCTATGAGATTCACGGCTTCGTCGGGGGAAAGGAGGAACCATGACCGACGCCAACAACCCCAGGGATGGCCGGCACCTGCTTGCAGAGGTCCTCGGGCCGCCTGGCCCGGAGCTGAGCTGCGAGGAGTGCTTCGCCGAGCTGGATCGCTACGTCGAGCTGGGTCTCGGCGACAGAGACCCAGACGCCGCCGTGCCCGGCATGCGCGCCCACCTCGAAGGCTGCCCCGCCTGCGCCGAGGACTACCGCAGCCTCCGGTCCTTCATTCGGAGCAACCCAGCATCGGAATCCTGAGCGAGCTCACACGGCCGACGGCACGGCAAGGCGCCGCGCCCGCCGCGAGAACGCCCCTATCCCTAGCCCCGCCGCAACTCCGGTCGGGGGCGGTTGAGATCTACAGCGATCGCGAGGATCAGCGTCGCCGTCCAGGCGTTGACCGGATCGAGCTTGAGCGGCTCGCTGCCGCCGACGAGGTTGGCGATGAACCAGATGACAAGCCAGACAAACGTCATTTGACACCTCCGTCATATCTGTCGCCGATCGAGACGTCCCTCAACCGGCCGCTTCAGGTTTAGAACCTTGGCTGAAACGCCGCCAATCCGAGGCCGTCGTTCAAGTTGCCGGCGCGTCGTCGTAGACCTTGCGCTCAGCACGTTCGATGAAGGCAATCCCCGGCTCACCTTCGACTCCGGCGCGCCCCATCGCCTCTTTTAGTGACGGATCGCCCAGAAAGCTACGCGCCGCTGCCTCCGAGGGGAAGTCGTTGTGGACCACGACGCGATTGGGATCCTGAATGTCCCGGTAGACGCGGTGCTCGACCTCGCCATGCCGCGCCTTACCACCTCGTGCTCGTCGAAGACTGACTTCCACGCGTCGTAGTCGCGGACGCTGTGATGGACGACAAGAGTGAGTGAGATCGACGTTCGGTTGGACGACGAGCATCGAATAGGTGTCAACGAGTTCGATGTGCTGATCACCCTGGACAACGCCGAGGGCCGCCGGTTGCGCATGACCGACCTGGCAGACGCCGTGATGCTGTCCTCGGGGGGTCTCACGCGTCTGGTCGGCTTCTAGGGTGCCTTTCGCTCTTTCCTGGCATACAGCACCGCGGTATCCGTGACTGCGCCGTCCTTGCCTAGCCCCTCTACGCGGATCGACTGGCGGTCGGAATCATGCTCCGCGGTTAGCTGAATCCCCCGGGGGATGCGATCGTGGTGCCCAACAATGAAGTTGACCAGTTGCTCCGCTTGCAACTTATCCAGCTCAATCAACGTGGTGCCTTCCCTGGAGATTTGCTTTGTCGGCTACAGCGGTCACGAGTTCGCCCATGACATTCCAAGACCTTAGGAAACACGTTGGCCAGGAGCAGAATTAGGCCTACCGGAGGAAGGCTGGCAACCGAAGTCGAGCCAAGCAGATCGGAACCGTACCCCCACCCAGGAGCTGATCACGGGCCCGCAGATCGCAAACGTCGCTCACGTGGCCGAGTCTCTGCCTGGAATGGAAGATCCAGGGGGCCAAGCGGTCTCTGGGTCCACAGATCCCTGTGTCCGGTCGCTTCCAGAGTCTTGTGGCTGCGAAGGCACCAAGGGCGGATCGGAAGTCGCGATATCGACCCGCGGATCTACTGGAGCGGAATCCGAGGACTCGTCTTTCGGATACTTCGGCGCCTTCGCTTGCCAAGGCTTCAGATTCTCAACCAGCGTGCTGTAGAAGTTGACCGCCTGTCGGCGAGTCTCGAGCACGAAGGATCGCTCACCCTTTCCGCGTTTCGTGCCCATCGCCCGGCCGAGGCACAGCGTGAAGGTCCGTGGCTCACGTTTTGGATCGGCGGGCAGGAGCAACCGTTTGGAATCGTCTCGAGCCTCGCGGAGTAGCTGCGCGGTTGTTTCCTTACTACGTGCGAAATGCACTTCGATCCTCAGGTCCTCTGGCGCATCGGAGAGCTGGCGCAGAAGCCAGTTGACTCGGGTTACCGGTCGACCCTCCTTCGGCGCCTCGACTCTCACACTCGTTCTTGTTTGCTGCTCCCTCAAGTTTGCTTCGACGGCTATTGGCCCAACCGTGTCAGGAACGCGGAATGAACCCGTGAGGCTCCCCGTACTCAACAACGCATCGATGAGTGCTTGGCGCCAGCGCTGGCCATCCTTCGCCCGGGATTGGGCGGAGAGCACCTGGACACCGAGATCCTGGCTGAGACCCAGGCAGAGATACTCAACTAACTGTTCCCAGCGATCGACAACGTCCTGGACCCCGGGGTCGCTTGCCCGCAAGGTGCCGTCACGAGCGGCGTTTCGGACTTGGACCCAGTTCTTTCCCATGTCCTCAAATCCCACCGCCCCAGACTGATCATGCGCGAGATAAGCAACCAACTCTCCCAGAATCCACGCCTGATCAGGGTCATCGATCCCGTGATGCTGATACTGCATCACAGCCTCGGTGAGGATTCGCCACCATGAGAGATGCAGCAGCGCAACCTTGCGCAGCTTGCGACCATCCACTTCAACAACCGCATCCGTCGGACTGGCAGTGATCTGATTCGAAATCGTCAGCACTGCGTCGAAGCCGTGTTCTCGAGCAAGGTCGAGGTAGCTGGCAACCTGCTCAACCTTCAGAGGCACGTTCCCAGTTTTGACCTCTACAAGACAGCGCCAAGATGTCGTTCCGCGCTCGACGAGTATCGCTCCGTCGGGCCTAAGCACCTGGCCGTTTGAATTTTTGAGCGGGATCTCTGTGAATGTCTGGATCCGGCCTGCCGGTGCACCCAGTTCCCGAACCAGTCCGCGACCAAACTCGCGGACGGCACTCATTACAGCCAGCAGAGACGACGCAGCGCGCATCTCCTGCTCCTCCTGGCTGCGTATGCCGACGATGGGGATCAAACGTGCGGGCATCCACGCCTCATGATCCGCCTGACGCAACGGCTCCCCTTCCTCTACTCCTCGAGCCACAGGCGCAGTCTAATTGCAACCCCCCTCAGCGCGCGCTCGAAATCAAAGCGAGTTCCGAAGCAGGGTCGAGCTCTCAGGTCCCATTGATAATTCCGCAGCAACCGGTACGTTGCCGAGGTGGCGGATTTCGAGAGTCCTGCGGATCTGAAGTTCAACAGGGGGCCCGTCACCGACCCCGAGGCGTTCGCCCGCGACGCGGATGCTGCCTCCTGGCTGTTCCTCTGCGGAGAGGAGTTCGCCGGGATGGAGGGAGGGATGTCGTACGCGAGCGTCCAAGCGGCGGTCCCCGAGTCGGCCAACATCGTCTCCGACCCGCCCCGGGTACTCGACATGGACCTGGCTCGTCAGCATGTAGCCGCACTCGACAAGCTGCCTCGGCCAACCCTGGTGACCTGTCGGGTGGGTCCACGCTCGTCCGCGCTGGTCTATCTCTATGCCGGCCTCAGAGCCGGCGCATCGGCTGACGAAGTCCTGGCGCGTGCCGAAGAAGACGAGGCCCCCTTCGCCGGCTCCGACGATCTCAAGGCGTGGGTCGCACAGGGGCTCAGCGAACTGTCCTGAGCAGCAGTTGCGCCGGACCACCGGCGCGCTTAGTGTCTGACTTGCTGATCGCCCCCCGTAAGCAGCTACCGCGGGCGAAAGCTTCGGCGCCCCCAACGGAGAGGGATTTGGGATGAACCGGAATCAGAAGGGCGGATTTACCCGTAAGGAGTTGCTCGGGTCCGGAGCGACGGCGGCCTCGGCGCTGTGGCTGGCCCAGGGGGCGGGGGTCGAGCGCGCGCTTGCCGCCTCCAGGAAGCGACGCGACGTCGCCGGGATGAACATCGTCCTCTTCCTCACCGACCAGGAGCGGGCGATCCAGCACTTCCCGCCGAACTGGCTGCGCCGGAACCTTCCGGGGATGCGGCGGCTGCGGCGCCACGGGCTCAGCTTCGAACGCGCCTTCACCAATGCCTGCATGTGCTCGCCAGCCCGCTCGACGCTGATGAGCGGCTACTTCCCTGCCCAGCACGGCGTCAAGTACACGCTCGAGGAAGACATGCCGGCTTCCGAATACCCGCAGGTTGAACTGCCAACCAGCTTGCCGAACCCCGCCACGGTGATGAAGGCGGCCGGTTACAACGTCATCTACAAGGGCAAGTGGCACTGCTCCAAACCGGCCGGAGAAAAGGCCGTCCCGGCCGATCTCGAAAAGTACGGGTTCTCGCGCTGGGACCCGCCCGACGCCGGCGCAAACCAGTCCGTCCCCGAGGCGGGCGGCGGCAACGTCAACAACGACGGGCGCTTCATGAACTCGGTCGGCGAAGCGGCCGCCGGAACCGAGGGCGCGCTCCAGTACCTGAGCTCGACGGCCGCGCGGCAGCAGCCTTTCTTCATGGTGATTTCCCTGGTCAACCCGCACGATGTCCTCTTCTATCCCGGTTCGGGCTTCGCGGAAGACGGCTACAACGCGTCCTGGCTCGAAGGGGACATTCACCTGCCGGAGACCGTCGGCGAAGATCTCTCGACCAAGCCCTCGGTTCAGGAACAGTTCCTGCGGATCTTCAACCTGACGGGGAAACTCAAGACCCCGAAGGAAAAACGCAACTACCTGAACTTCTACGGCAACCTGATGCGCTCCTCCGACAGCTACCTCGTCAACGTCCTCGACAAGCTGGAAGAAACGGGGCTCTTCGACAACACGCTGGTGATTCGCACCGCCGACCACGGCGAGATGGGCCTCACCCACGGCGGCATGCGACAGAAGAACTTCAACTTCTACGAGGAGGCTCTGCGGGTGCCGCTCGTCTACTCGAACCCGACGCTCTTTCCGAAGCCGGCCGAGACCGACGCGCTTGTCTCCCACGTCGATTTCCTGCCGACGCTGGCGAGCCTCGCGGCCGCGCCGGCGGGGGCGAGGGCGAGCTGGGAGGGCGTCGACTACTCCTCCCTCGTCCTCCATCCCTCCTCCGGAAAGTCCCCGCAGGACTACGTCGTCTTCACCTACGACGACTACCAGTCCGGCCAGGCCCACGGTCCCTACCCGAAACCGCCGAACCACATCGTCAGCATTCGCGAAGGGCGCTGGA
>JBAVGD010000370.1:0-13421 GCA_049684635.1 Solirubrobacterales bacterium
ATACCGGCTCACACAACCTCACCTTCGGCCCGGTTGCGGACAGCCCCAGCGGCGCCCACGCGACGGTCTCCAATGCCAGCGGCACGGCGATCAACTTCGGCTCGTCCACCACGATCACCTTTACCAACGGCGTCGCCACCGTCTCCAGTGGGAAAAACGGCGTGATGACGTTGGTCAAGGCCGCAAGTGCGTCGATCACCGTCTCAGACGGCACGATCAGCAACGGCGCCGGCCTCGCGGTCACGGTCAGCCCGGCGGCGGCGGCGAAGCTTGGCTGGACGCACGCGACCAGCACCGGCAGCCTGACCCCCCCTTGCCTGTTCACCTGCACCGGTACCGGGCTCGGCAGCGGCAACTTTGAAGCCAACGTGAGCGTCACCGACAGCTCCGGCAACACCGTGAGCGGCGTTGGAAGCGAACACACGGTCTCGGTCACTGCCACTGCCGGCGGAACGATCACGGGGGGAGCCCTCACGGTCGCCGCCACCGGCCCGGCCGAGTCCACCACTCGGTTCACCTACACCCCGAACAGCAAAAGCAGCGTCACTGTCACCGCGGCAACCTCCCTCGGCACGTCCTATACCCAGGCCACTGCGTCGATGACGAGATGATCGAGCGCTACCGCAACCTGGATGTCGAGTAAGGGGCCGAGATTGCGGGTTGCTTGGAGTCGGCCGCGGCCCACGGAAAAGGGCCCCAGATGGGGCCCTTTGCTTCCGAAGGACGTACCGCCAGAAAGATCGAACTGCTGGCTCGTCGGTCCTCAAGCTTTGAAGTCTTGGCGCCTTGCGAGCGGCGACTCTAGGTTAAGAAACACCGAGTCTGCTCGAAAGTTGCACCCGTTGCATCGGCGCTTGCGTCTTGCAACTTGAGTCCGCTTGCCGCTTCTTGCCCGGACTGCTATTGCGAAGCTGGCGGCGGTCTCGGTCGAGAGTCTCACTGCTACATTCAGATTTCCCGGGCGCATAGCTCAGTTGGGAGAGCGCCGCCTCGACAAGGCGGAGGTCACTGGTTCGAGCCCAGTTGTGCCCATCCTTCCGGTCCTCGACGGTCCCGGTTCGTCCTATCGCGTCCTCTAGGCTCGGCTTCTGTGATCGGGGTCTACGCAGCCGCCCTGGCCGTTTGCGGCGCTTCGCTGGCCATCGGGCAGGGGGCTCTCGCGCTGTGTGGGATGCGTCGCTGGTCATGGCTTGCGCCCGCCGTTGGCCTGGCGCTCGTTGCCGCCATCTGCTGGGGGACGGTGCGGCTATCGGGCCACGGATCGATCTCGGCGGTGGCGATACTCGTTCTAGCGGTTGCCGCGGCGGTCTTCCTGCGGCACCGGGTCGAGGGTGGTGCCGAGGCGCTGAAGGTGGGTTTGCCGATCGGCCTGCTGGCGTTGGCGGCGGCATCCCTGCCGTTTCTTGCCGAAGGTCACTTCGGGATTCTCGGAACCGGCTTCAACCCGGACATGTCGCAGCACCTGTTCGCAAGCGACCGACTCGCGCATGACGCCGGGTCCCAGCTCCTGCGGCAGGGCTATCCGCTCGGACCGCACGCAATCGTCGTTGCTCTCCACAGCGGGCTCGGGATCGGTCTGGTGCAGGGTTTCAGCGGGCTCACGGTGGCGGTCACGGTCCTCGCTCCACTGACAGTTCTGACGGCCTTTGCGCAAACGCCACCGCTTCGGCGAACGGCGGCTGCCCTGCTCGTCGGCGTCCCGTATTTGGTTGCCTCCTACTTCGCCCAGGGGGCATTCAAGGAGACGATGGAGGCGCTTTTCGTACTTGCCTTTGCCTTGGCCTTGAGAGAGAGCGGCAGGCCCGACTGGAAAGCCTGGCCGCTGCGCCTGGTCCCCGCCGCGTTGATCGCCGTCGGGGCCGTCTACATCTACAGCTTTCCGGGGTTGATCTGGCTCGCCGGCACCGCGGTGCTCTGGTTTTTCCTGCAGCGATGGTTTGAAGATCGATCGGTGCGGCCGGGATCGTCCATCGCACGCCCTGCACTGCTCGCGCTCACCGTCTTCCTCGTCGGTGCACTGCCGGAGTTAGGTCGGATGATCGACTTTCGAAACTTCGAGACCTTCAACCCAAACGGTCCCGGTCTCGGAAACCTATTCGGACAGATATCCCCGCTGGAGGTACTTGGCATCTGGCCGTCGGGGGACTTCCGCGTCTCGCCGGGTGGGGGAGCGGTGCCGGCTGTCGTCTACTACGCCGGAGCCGTATTCGCCGCGGCGCTGTTGCTGTACGGGGCTGTTGCTTGCTGGCGGCGCCACGAGTCGGGGCTGTTGGCCGGCATCGTCGTCGCGGCGGGCACCTACCTCGCCGCTCGCGTCGGCGGTACGCCCTATACCGCCGCCAAGGCACTCGAGGTGGCTGCTCCGCTGGTCACGCTCGTCATCGTGCTTGCTTTGGCCGAGCCCGGTGGCGCTTCGTCGCGACCGCCCCTGTGGCGAGCGCGCGTCGGGAACGGCGCAACGGCCTTCTCGCTGGCCAGCGCCGCGTATGTGGTTGTGGCGGCTGGTTGCTCGCTGCTCGCCCTTGTCAACGCGCCGGTCGGGCCGGTGTCTTACTCGCCCGCGCTCACCGAGCTGCGTCCGCTGATCGCTTCAGGCTCGACCCTCGTGCTGGCGTCGAACCAGCTCCTCGATGACGAAAACGGGGCTCGCTACATCGCCTGGGAGTTGCGCGGCGGCCGAGTCTGCATCCAATCCGCCGCCGGCGCGGGTGGAAGCCCGCCGGCCGAGGTGCAGTTCGTGATCTCAGAAGGTACGTCGCGCCAGCCGCCCTTCAGTGGCCTCCACATCGTTCGCGCGGCCGGTCCATATCTGCTGTGGGAGCGCAGCGGTCCCATTCGCAGCCCGAGCCCCTGTCCCTTGATCGCCGTTCGGCAGGCACGTCAAGGCTCCCAGCGATAACCGCCGAGCAGACGGACCGCAGCGGACGGAAGGGCGGCCTGACGGCAGGTGCGGATGGCCGGCTTGGGCCAGCGGCTCGCGTAGCGAACGCAGTTTGCGTCGGTATGCGGCTAGAAGTGCGTTCGCTGAGCCTCTTCGCTCGGGCGGTGAGTTCCCGCTGGGTGTGTGGGTAGAGCACCGCTGCCCAATTTGACTGCTGGGCTTTGTGCTGCTTAGCCCATTGAGCCGTAAGGGGCGTCGCCTTCTTGGCCGTGGGTAGCATGGGCGGCATCGAGGCGACGACCAAAATCACCCTGACGCTGCCCGACGGCACGCCTCTGGAGCTGCCCCACGGGGCGACAGGCGCGGATGCTGCCGCGGCTATCGGGCCCGGCCTGGCAAAGGCGGCGCTTGCGATCCGCGTCGACGGCGAGTTGCGCGACCTCAGCGCGCAGCTGCCGGACGGGGCCGAGATCGCGATCCTCACCGATCGCGATCCTGAGGCACTGGAGCTGATCCGCCACGACGCTGCGCATGTGATGGCCGAGGCCGTGATGGAGCTGTATCCGGGGACGAAGGCGACGATCGGTCCCGCGATCGAGCAGGGCTTCTACTACGACTTTGAATTCCCGGCCGACGTCAAGATCACCGACGCGGACCTCGAGCGGATCGAGGCGGCGATGCGTCAGCACCTGAAGGCAGACGAGCCCTTCGAGCGACGCGACCTCTCTCCGGAAGAGGCGATGGAGCTCTTTCGCACCCAGGGCCAGGACTACAAGGTCGAGTTGATCGAGGATCTCGTTCGCGACGAAGGGGTGCAGACCGTTTCGCTCTATCGCAACGGTCCCTTCGAGGATCTCTGCCGGGGGCCCCACGGTCCGTCGACCGGGCGGGTAAAGGCGATCAAGCTCAACTCGGTGGCCGGTGCGTTTTGGCGGGGCGATGAGAAGCGCCAGATGCTGACTCGGATCTACGGCACGGCGTTCTTCTCCAAGAAGGATCTCGAGCAGCACCTTGAGCGAATCGAGCAGGCGAAGGCGCGGGATCATCGCCGCCTTGGTCCCCATCTCGGCCTCTTCATGTTGCGGGAGGAGGCGCCGGGGATGCCCTTCTGGCTCTCAAACGGGACGACGCTGCTGCGGCTCATCGAGGCTGAGGTGGAGCGGCAGCTGCAAAAGCGCGGATATCAGGAGATCAAGACACCGCACGTCATGGACGTCGAGCTCTGGCATCGCTCCGGCCACTGGGACAACTACCGCGAGAACATGTACTTCACGAAATCGGGCGAGCGCGAGTACGCGATACGGCCCATGAACTGCCCGGGCGCCTGCCTTGTCTTCGGCTCTGAGCGCCACACCTACCGAGAGCTACCGCTGCGGCTTGCCGAGTTCGGCCAGGTCTCGAGGGCGGAGCGGCGGGGCGTCCTGCACGGGTTGCTTCGTGTGCGTGCGTTTACCCAGGACGACGCCCACATCTACTGCACCGCAGAGCAAATCGTGGACGAGGTGACCGACATCTGTGTCGCGATCGACGAGCTGTACGAGCGCTTCGGCTTCGATGACGTCAGGGTTGAGCTCTCGACTCGGCCTGAGAAGTCGATTGGGACGGAGGAGCAGTGGGAGCAGGCAGAGAACGCGTTGCGAAATGCCCTGGAGAGTCAGGGCCGCGAGTACAAGCTGAACCCTGGAGACGGTGCTTTCTACGGGCCCAAGATCGATTTCCACGTTACGGATGCTCTGGGCCGTTCCTGGCAGTGCGGCACATGCCAGGTCGATTTCTTCATGCCGGAACGGTTTGACCTCACCTACACCGACGCCGACGACGTTCAGCGCCGGCCGGTGATGATCCACCGTGCCCTGCTGGGTTCGATGGAGCGCTTTGTGGGGATCCTCATCGAGCACCACGGGGGCCGCTTTCCCCTATGGCTGGCTCCCGTGCAGGCGATTGCGCTGCCTGTATCGGACCTCCACAAGGACTACGCAAAGCGCGTCGTCGATGAGCTGCGTCAGGCAGGCATTCGCGTTTCGCTCGATGAGCGCTCCGAGTCGGTCGGCAGGAAGATTCGCGACGCAGAGCTCGCCCGTTATGCCTACATGCTTGTGATTGGGGAGCGCGAGGAAGAGGCCGGCACCGTCGCCGTGCGCTCTCACGAGGAGGGCGATCTCGGCGCGACGCAGGTGGCCGATTTTGCCGCCCGCGTCGAGCGGGAGGCGAGTGGTTGAGGTCAGAAATGCCCCGTCAGGCGCTTGTGTCTCTATACTGCGCCAACTTGATTGCAGGTACGCCGAACAGCCCGCGCCGCTGAGCATCCCGTGGTCGCGTCCCTACCCCTCGTCCGCTTGAAGTCCCAGCGCTCAACTCGATAGTGCCGGTCCCGCGTAGGTTCGATCGGCGCCCACCAGAGCGCGACACGACGAGGATCAACGAGCGGATCCGCGTCCCTCAGGTGCGCCTGATCGGGGCGGACGGAGAGCAGCTCGGGATCGTCGAGACCTCGGAGGCGCTGAAGCGCGCCCAGGAGGCCGATCTCGATCTGGTCGAGGTTGCTCCGAATTCGAAGCCACCGGTAACTCGACTGCTCGACTACTCGAAGTACAAGTACGAGCAGGAGCAAAAGCAGAAGGCCGCTCGCAAGCACCAGCAGCAGGTCAACGTCCGAGAGATCAAGCTGCGCCCGAAGATCGCCAAACACGATTACGAAACCAAGAAGGGCCACGTCGAGCGCTTCCTGCGGCAGCAGAACAAGGTGAAGATCACGATCATGTTCCGCGGGCGCGAGCAGACGCATCCGGAGCGGGGGAGGAACCTGCTCAAACGACTTTTCGAGGACCTCAACGGACTTGGCGTCATTGAGTCTGCGCCGCTGCAGGAAGGCCGCAACATGAGCATGCTGCTCGCGCCGGGGAAAGGCGCCGCCCAGAAAGCGACACCGGCTGACGACTCCTCCGACCAGGCCAAACCCGCCGAGGGTGAGACGGATCAGGCCAAGGCGACCGAGACTGCAACCGACGCCAAACCAGGTGACGAAAAGGCCCCTGACGCCAAACCAGGCGATGTGAAGGCCACTGACGTCGACCCAGGCGACGCGAAAGCCGCTGAGGCCAAACCAGGCAACGCGAAAGCCACTGACGCAAAGCCCGGCAAAGCCAAAGCCGCCACCACGGCGAAAAAAGGCAAAGCCGGCAAAGCCAAATCGGGGAAGGCTAAATCGACCAAAGCTGAGCCGGTCGATGAGCCCGCGGGCGAGGAGAAGTCCTCGAGCGACCCCGCCGAGGGCGCTTAGCAAACCTGCCGCAACCCCCGTTGGGGTTGGTGAGTCTTCAGGTCCCAGCCAGGACGTCGGCGATTCGCTGGGAAGCCTCACCGTCCCAGAGTGGAGGTGGTTCAGCTCTGGCGCCGGATCGTTGGGCCAGCGCGGCAGGGATCCTCGCGATTGCGGCCGGATCAAGTCCGAGCAGGGTGTTGGTACCGGCGCTGATCGTTACCGGGCGCTCGGTGTTGTCGCGCAACGTGAAGCAGGGGATGCCGAGGAAGGTCGTCTCCTCCTGGATGCCGCCGGAGTCGGTGAGGACGGCACCGGCATCTGCAAGCAGCGAGAGAAAGTCGATGTAGCCGAGGGGCTCGGTGAGCAGCAACCCCGGGTGGTCTGACTCCACGGCCTCCATCATCTTGCGGGTCCGGGGGTGGACCGGGAAGACGACGGGCATTTCCCGGGCCAGCGAGGCAAGCTGCTTGACGGTCTCGGCCAGCAGTGCGCCGTCCACGAGCGCGGGGCGGTGCAGCGTGACCAGGACAAAGCCGCCCGGCTCCACGCCGAGCTTCGCCGCTGCGCCGGCGGCCCGGAAGCGGTGCTCCAGGGCGAGGAGCGTGTCGATCATCGTGTTGCCGACGAAGTGCATCCGCTCCTCGGGAATGCCCTCGGCCCGCAAATTCGAGATCGCGTCCTCGCAGTGCAGGAACAGGTACTCGGAGAACTCGTCGGCGACTATCCGGTTGACCTCCTCCGGCATCTTGCGGTCGAAGCTGCGCAGACCCGACTCGATGTGGGCGACCGGGATCTGCATCTTGGCTGCGGTCAGCGCAGCCGCCAGGGTCGAGTTGACGTCGCCGGGGACCATCACCAAATCGGCTTGCTCCTCGATCAGCACCGGCTCGAGCCGCTCCATCGTGCGCGCCGTCTGCTGCGCGTGGCTGCCCGAGCCAACCTCGAGCATGTGGTCGGGCGCGGGCACTCCCAGCTCCTCCAGAAAGACCTCGGACATCAACCGGTCGTAGTGCTGGCCTGTGTGAACGATCGTGTGCCGGCCTCGCGGCAGGCGGTCCCGCAGCGCCGCAATCACCGGCGCGGTCTTGACGAAGTTGGGTCGGGTTCCGACCACGTAGACGATGCGCATCCCGCGCGGCAGGGTACCTGCGCCACAGGGCGGTCGGATAGGCGCCGCGGATAGTGGCCGGAGACCTGCGCCACAGGTCCGCCCGGCGGGCATAGGCGACCGTTTGCTTCAATACCCCTCCGATGCCGAAGATGAAAACCCATTCAGGCGCCAAGAAGCGCTTCCGCAAGACCGCGACGGGCAAGCTGCGCGGTCGGCGCGCTTACTCGAGCCACATCCTCGAGAAGAAGTCGCCGAAGCGGAAGCGCCAGATGGGGCGGCCGGTTGAGATTGCCCCTGCCGACACCAAGCGTGTGCGGACGCTGCTCGGAGGCGGAAAGTGAGCCGGGTAAAGCGTTCAGTCCACGCTCGCAAGAAGCGGCGCAAGGTGCTGAAGGAAGCAAAAGGCTACTTCGGCCGCAAGCATTCCTCCTACCGCTTTGCCAAAGAGCAGGTTCAACGGTCGGGGATGTACGCCTACCGCGACCGGCGCAACCGCAAGCGGGATTTCCGGCGGCTCTGGATCACTCGGATCAATGCCGCCGCACGGCTCGAGGGTATGAGCTACTCGCAGCTGATCCACGGCCTCGACAAGGCCGGCGTCGAGGTGAACCGCAAGATGCTCGCCGAGATCGCGGTCAGCGACCGCGACGCGTTCCGCCGATTCGTGGAGCTAGCCCGGGAGGGTGCGGCCGCCTAGCCGCAACCAGCACTCCACTTTCCCGGGCGGGCCGCGAAGACGGCCCGCTTTTTCGTTCCAGGAGAAGAAACCGAAGACCAGAAAAGACAACGAACGGCGACCCGGTACCACGAAGAAGACCACGAGCGGCAAGCCGACCCCACGAAAGACCGAGAGACAACCGGAATGATTTCCAGTCCCCACAACGAGAAGCTGAAGCTGGTCCGCAAGCTGCGCGACCGCAAGCATCGCGAGCGCGAGGGGCTGTTCGTGACCGACGGCGAGGATCTGCTCGCGGCAGGCCTGGCCGCCGGTGCCGCGCCGAGCTTTGTGCTGGTGGCGGCGAATAGCGGGCTGGCCGGCGAAGCGGTCGAAGCCAAGCTGCTTGCCGAGGTCTCGGCGTTGGGCTCTGGGACGAGGGCGATCGCCGTTTGGCCGCAGCTCTGGGTGGACGCCCCCAAGCCCGTGTGCATTTACCTGCACGGCGTAGGCGACCCCGGCAATGTCGGCGCCATCGTGCGCACCGCCCAGGCGCTGATCGGTGGCAGCATCGTGCTCGGACCTGGCTGTGCTGACCCGCATGGGCCGAAGGCTGTGCGGGCGAGCATGGGTGCGCTCTTCAGCGAGCCGTTGGTACGGCAGGGATTCGAGACGACGCCGGCGCCGCGGGTCGCGCTGGTCGCCCATGGAGGCCGAGGACTCGATGATGACGACACCGGACTCAATGCCCTGTGCTCGGCGGCGACGCTCTGCCTCGGCGCGGAGCGGGACGGTCTGCCCGATGAGCTGCTTCGGGAATGCGACGAGAAGATCACGATTCCGCTCCGGTCTGAGGCCGTCGAGTCACTCAACGTCGCCGCTGCGGCGGCGATCGCCTGCCAGCGGGTCGCAAGCGAGCGGGGGCTGTGATGTCGGAGTGGATATCGTCGCCCGCCATGCGTGAGGTTGCGGCAGATGCTTGAGCGGATCGAGAAGATCAGAAGCGAGGCATCCGCGGTGATCGAGGCCGCCCCAGGTACGGCGCAGCTTGAGGAGCTGCGGGTCCGCTACCTCGGTCGCAAGGCGGAGCTGACGACGATTCTGCGTGGCATCGCCGACCTACCGTCCGAGGAACGGGGTCAGGTCGGACAGGCCGCCAACGCCGCCCGCGAGGAGCTCGAGGCGCTGCTCGGGCAACGGGCCGGCGCTCTCGACGCTGCCGAGCTGGAGATCAGGCTGGCCGACGACCAAGTCGACGTCACGCTGCCGGGCGCCCCGGCGCATCCGGCTGGGCACATCCACCTGATCACGCGCACGACGCGACAGATCGAGGACGTGATGATCGGCCTCGGCTACAGCGTCGTCGAGGGCCCCGAGATCGAGCACGACTACTACAACTTCACCGCCCTCAACCACCCCCCGGGTCACCCGGCGCGGATGCTCCAGGACACCTTCTACGTGCAATCGCATCCGGACCTGCTCCTGCGCACGCACACCTCGCCGGTGCAGGTGCGGGTCATGGAGTCCCAGCCGCCGCCGATCTTCGTGATCGTTCCGGGCAAGGTCTACCGGCGCGATTCCGACGCCACCCACAGCCCGATGTTCCATCAGGTGGAGGGTCTGGCGATCGGCGAGGGGATCACCCTGGCTGACCTGCAGGGCACGCTCGAGGAGATGCTGCGGGCGATCTTCGGCGCCGAGCGCAAGGCGCGGATGCGGCCGCACTTCTTCCCCTTCACGGAGCCCAGCGTCGAGTTCGACGTCTCCTGCTTCCAGTGCGAGGGGACCGGGGAGTTGCCCGGCGGCGAGCGCTGCAACCTCTGCAAGGGCATTGGCTGGATCGAGGTCGGCGGGGCCGGGATGGTCGACCCGAACGTCCTGGGCTTCGTCGAGTCAAACGGCTATGACGCCGAGCGGGTGCAGGGCTTTGCCTTCGGGATGGGTGTGGAGCGGATCGCGATGCTGCGGCATGGCGTCCCCGACCTACGACGCTTCTTCGACAACGACGTGCGGATGCTGGAGCAGTTCCGGTGAGAGTTCCCTACACATGGCTGCGGGAGTACTGCGACCCCGGGATCGGCGCCGCTGAGCTGGCTGAGCGGCTGGCGATGACCGGGACCGAGGTCGAGCGGGTGAGCACCATCGGGCCGTCGTCGGCCGAGGGTTTCGTCGTCGGCAAGGTTCTGGAGTGCGAAGCGCACCCTGACGCTGACCGGCTCAGCGTCTGCACGGTTGACACCGGCGACGGCGACGGGCGGACGATCGTGTGCGGGGCGCCCAACGTGGCGGCGGGCCAAACCGTGGCGGTTGCCCTGCCGGGAGCGACGATGCCGGGCGGCCAGACGCTCGGCGAGGCAAAGCTGCGCGGGGTCAAGTCCTCGGGAATGATCCTCTCGGCCGCCGAGCTGGAGGTGGCGGAGGATGCCGCGGGGATCATGGTCCTGGAGGACGGCATCGCCCCCGGCTCCCCGCTTGCCGACGTGCTCCCGCTCGCCGAGCCGGTGCTCGAGCTCGAGGTGACGCCGAACCGGGTCGATTGCTTTGGCGTCTACGGTGTCGCCCGCGAGGTGCACGCGATCACCGCCGCGCCGTTGCGGGCCGAGCCGTGGGCGGAGGATGCGCCGGCTCAAGGCGATGGTGAAGCAGGCGATTACGCCTCCGTTGCCGTCGAGGTGCCCGAGCTCTGCCCGCGCTTCACGGCGCGGGTCTTCACCGACGTGAAGATCGGTCCCTCGCCGCCTTGGCTGCAGGCACGCCTCAGCGCCGCCGGGCAGCGGCCGATCAACAACGTCGTCGACATCACCAATTACGTGATGCTGCTCACCTCCCAGCCACTCCACGCCTTCGACCTGGATCGGGTTCCCGGCGGAGCGCTGACGGTGCGCGCCGCTGCGGAGGGCGAGACGATGACGACGCTCGACGGTGTGGAGCGGGCCTTCGACGCCGAAACGGTGCTGGTCTGCGATCGCAATGGCCCCTCGGGCATCGCCGGCATCATGGGCGGCCAGGTCTCGGAGGTCTCCGACGAGACGACTCGGGTCCTGCTCGAGGTCGCCAACTGGAACGGGACGAACATCCTGCGCACCTCGCGCCTGCTCGGGCTCCGCTCCGAGGCATCGTCGCGTTTTGAGAAGCAGCTCCACCCCGAGCTCTGCATCCGCGCGCAGCGGATCGCTTCGTGGCTGATGGTCGAGCTGTGCGGCGCGAAGCTCGTCCCGGGCACGATCGACGTGGCCGCCGAGATTCCGCCGCCGCCGCGGATCTCGTTGCGTGGGGCCCGCGTCGAGGGCCTGCTTGGGATGCGGATCGAGCAGGCGGATCAAGTCGCTTACCTTGAGCGGCTTGGCTTCGCGGTCGAAGCCGATGGCGTCGATCTAGTGGTTGAGGTGCCGCCCGATCGCCATTACGACGTCACCCGCGAGGCCGACCTGATCGAGGAGGTCGCGAGGGTCCACGGCCTCGACGAGCACCTGCCTTCAACGCTGCCGGCGCTGGCGAGCCAGGCCGGCGGGCTCACCCGCGAGCAACGACTGCGCCGCCGAGTCGAGGATGCAATGCGGGACCTTGGCTTCGATGAGATCGTCGGCTGGAGCTTCACCGATCCCGGTGAGGTGGGCAAGCTGCGCATCCCCGCGGGCGATCCACGGGCAGGCGGGGTTGCCATTTCCAACCCGCTGTCCGAGGAGCAGTCGGTGATGAGGACGACCCTGCTCGGGTCGCTGCTTGACGTTGCCCGGCGCAACCTCGCCCGTGACGTCGAGCGGGTGGCGCTCTTCGAGTCGGGACGGGTCTACCTGCCGGGGGACGGCATATTCGACGGGCCGCTGGCGGGGAACTTCCCTGGCCAGCAAGCCGCACCCTTTGCGGAGCCGCACCGCCTTGGCTGCCTCGCCGTCGGCCCGCTCACGACCAAGGGATGGCGGGGCGGGGGAGAGAAGGCCGATTTCTTCGCCCTCAAGGGTGTGCTCGAGGCTGTGGGCGAGCGGCTGGGGGCGGCACTTTCCTTTGATGCGACGACCGAGCCTTACCTCCACCCGGGACGGGCGGCGCGGGTGGCCATCGATGGTGGTGAGGCGGGCTGGATCGGCGAGCTGCACCCACTGGTCTGCCGGCAGTGGGATCTGCAGGCCGCCGTCGCCTTCGAAGTGGGCCTGGCCGCACTTGTTGAGGGGGCAACCGCCGGAGAGGAGACCTTTGACGACGTGACCACCGTCCCGGCCGTCCTTCAGGACCTCGCTGTGGTTGTGCCCAAGGAGGCGCCGGCAGCGGTGGTGCGGGATGCGGTGTTCACAGGCGGCGGAGAATTGCTGCGCTCAGCCGAGGTCTTCGATCTCTACGAAGGCGAGCAGCTGGGGGAGGGACGCAAGAGCCTTGCGCTGCGCCTCGAGTTCCGCGCCGGGGATCGCACCCTCACCGACGAAGACGTGGCGGTGCTACGAGACGCGATCGCGACGAAGCTGAAGGCGCTTGGAGGGTCGATCCGTGAGTGATGTCCGCCAACAGCCCCTCGAGGGCGACCCCGCCGCCCGAGTTCTGGTCGCCGGTGCTTCCGGTTTCACGGGGGCCCTAGCGGCGCAGATCGTTTGGCGCCATCCGCGGCTGGAGCTGATCGCAGTCACCTCTCGCAGCGATGCCGGCACCCGGCTGGATCGCCTCTACCCGCGTTACCGCGTGCCGCTCAAGCTGGTTGAGCTGGACCTCGGCTCGCTCGATGGCATCGACGCGGCGATCGTCGCCTACCCGCACGGCGCCTCGGCGCCCACCGTGGCCGCGCTGCGGAAGTTGGGAATGCTCGTGGTCGACCTCTCCGCCGACTTCCGGCTGCGCGATCTGGGGACCTACGAGCAGTGGTATGGGGACCACGGAGCGCCGGACCTGCTGGACGGGGCCGTCTACGGCCTCACCGAGCTCTACCGTGACGAGCTGCGGGAGGCCAAACTGGTCGCGACGCCGGGCTGTTATCCGACTGCCAGCGTTCTGGCCCTGGCGCCGCTGGCGGAGCGCGGCCTGCTCACCGATGTCGTGATCGACGCCAAGCAGGGCGTCTCCGGCGCCGGGCGCGGCGGCGGGGACGCGATGCACTACGTGACGATGGATGAGAACGCGTTCGCCTACAAGACCGAGGGCCACCGCCACCGGCCGGAGATCGAACAGGAGCTGGCGGCTCTCGGCAGCGCCGCCCCGGTCACGTTCGTTCCACATCTGCTCCCCCTCGACCAGGGCGAGCTGACGAGCTGTTACGTCCAGACCAGGGAGCCGATTTCTAAGGAGGAGGTGCAGGCCCTCTACGCGGAGCGTTATGCCGGGGAGCCGTTCGTCCGTGTCGTTGGGGGGCCGCCGGGCCTGCGCGACGTCCGCGAGACCAACGAGTGTCATGTATACGTGACGGTGGAGGAGCGGGGCCGGGTGCTGGCTTTCTCGGCCATCGACAACCTCTGGAAGGGCGCCTCCGGCCAGGCGGTGCAGAACCTCAACCTGATGCTGGGCCTCGACGAGACCCTGGGGCTCCTGT
>JBAVGD010000371.1:0-2038 GCA_049684635.1 Solirubrobacterales bacterium
GAGCATCGAGGACGTCGGCGACGGCAACGATCCGGCCCTCGATCGGTATCTCCCCGCCGGAGAGGCCCTGCGGGTAGCCGCTGCCGTCGAACCACTCGTGATGGGTGAGCGCGATCGTCGCCGCCAGGCGCAGTAGATCGCTGTCGGAGTCGGTGAGGATCTGATACCCGACCACCGTATGGCGCTCCATTTCATCGCGCTCCTGAGGCGTGAGCGGGCCAGGCTTGTGGAGGATCTCTTCCGGCGTCGCGATCTTGCCAACGTCATGCATCGGCGCCGCCGCTTGGATCAACAGCACCTTCTCGTTGTCGAGCCCTAGGCGTTGCGCCAGAAGGGCGGCAATCGATGCCATCCGGTTGACGTGCTGTCCGGTCTCTGCATCATGCAACTCCAGGGCTCGTGCGAGGCGCTCGACGGTCTCCTGCCGCGATGCCCGCAGCTCGACGATTGCCCGGCGCTGGGCGTCGATGAGTTCATGGCGGAGGGCCTCTGCCTTTTCCTCCGCACCGCCGAGCAGCGCGGCGTGGCGAGCTCGCTCCGCCAGTTCCAGCTCGTGCTGGCGAAGCGCGTTCGCCGCGGTGATCTGAAGCTGTCCCGGCCAGAACGGCTTGACCAGATAGCCATGCGCCCCGAGCCTCCGGGCATGCTCCGCCACCTCCGGATCGTCGATCCCGGTGACGACGACGATCGCCGTTTCGCGGTGCGACCTTGCGATCTCCTCGATGAGGACGAGGCCGGACTCGTCTGGCATTTGGATGTCGCAAAGCGCCAGCTGGAACGTCGTATCGAAGAGCCTTTCGCGGGCCTCCGTGACGCTTGTCGCGAATACACATTCGTAGCGGTCGCTGAGCGACCGGTCGACCAGGCGCAGAACCTCGGGCCGGTCATCCGTAGCAAGGACCCGGGTGGGACTGTCGCCGGCTTCCGGTTGAGAGCTCACCTGTTCCCGTCGGCGAGCTCTGGAACCGGATGGTCCAGCAGGTCGCGCACCGCTGTCAGCAGCTGTTCCGCGTTGAACGGCTTCTCGATGAAGGCGCTCTCGGTATCGCCCGCCAGGGCCTGCGGGGCCAGAACCTCGTGGCTGTAACCGGACATGTAGATCACCCGCAAGCTGGGCCGGAGGGAGCGAGCTTTCGCCACCAGCTCGGTGCCGAGCATCTCCGGCATCACGACATCGGTCAGCAGCAGGTCGATCGGCTGCTTTTCCCGCCCGCAGATCTCGACCGCTTCCCCTCCTCGATCGGCACCGATGACCGCGTAGCCACCCTTGTTGAGAATGCGCTCGGCCATGCGCCGGACGTCCAGCTCGTCCTCGACGACGAGGATCACCTCACCGCGCCCAACCGATCTTGGCCCGGTCCCTGCCGGGCGGCTGGTCGGGGCGACCTCGCTGGCCGGCAGGTGGATCTTCGCGGTGGTGCCGATGTCGGGCTCGGAGTAGATGTCGATCCGGCCGCCGGCTCCGGTGACGATCCCGTAGACGGTCGCAAGGCCGAGGCCGGTGCCCTCGCCCTTGGTGGTGAAGAATGGTTCGAACGCCCGGTCGAGTGTCTCCGAATCCATCCCGATACCCGTGTCGCTCACCTTCAGCCGCACGTAATGGCCGGGCGGCGTGTCGGGGTGCATATAGGCGTACTCGTCATCGAGCTCGACGTTCTCGGCCTCGATCAGCAGGCGACCACCTTCCGGCATCGCGTCCCGGGCGTTGACCGCGAGGTTCACGAGCACCTGCTCGATCTGTCCCTGGTCGGCCTCGATCGGCCAGAGGTCGTCGGCGAAGAGCACCTGCAGGGCGACCCGCTCACCCAGGGCGCGGCGCAGCAGTTTCTCGAGCTCGACGACGAGTACGGCAAGGTCGAGGACTTCCGCCTTGACCACCTCGCGGCGGCTGAAGATCAGCAACTGACGCGTCAGGGTCGCGGCGCGTTCGGCGGCGCGGCGGATCTCTTCCACGTCCTGGCAGACCTGCGACTCAGGGGCAAGTTCGTCGACGACGAACTCGGCGTAATTCATGATCACCCCGAGGATGTTGTTGAAG
>JBAVGD010000372.1:0-8882 GCA_049684635.1 Solirubrobacterales bacterium
GTCCGCGCCAGCGGCCGCAAACAGTTCTTCGCGCGAGATATCGGCAGGGCATGTCGCGGGCGCGAGCGATCCGGTGTCGACAAGCGTCACGCGCGCCCCGGCGGCCAGCAGCCGCTCGCGCAGGCCAAGAACCAGCCGCGCCGGCTGAACGGTGGCTGCGTCGGGATAGAAGGCGCCGCCGCGAAAGACCGGCGAACTGCAGCGAGCGGCAACCTCCACCGAAGCAAGGGGACGGCCGGCGCTGGTAACCCCAAGTTCGCGGCAGGCGCGGAGCGCCTCCGCCCAGACGTCGTCATGAGCCGCCGCCGTCGAGACCTGGAGGTAGCCGCGGCGGTGAAACCAAGCGTCCACCCCCTCGGTCACGCAAAAGGACTCGACTCCGGCAACGGCGTCCCGTGCGGCGCGGGCGACGGCGAGCGCGGCTGCATCGCCCCACCTGGCCCGCATGTTCGGGAGCGAGAACCACATTGAGTTGCAGAAGCCGCCGTTGCGGCCACTTGGCCCGTGACCGCAGCGATCCGCCTCCAGGACGACCACCTGCGCGTCGGGCTCCAGCAGCTTGAGGTGCCACGCCGCCCAGAGGCCGGTATAGCCACCGCCGATCACGGCGACATCGACCTCCCGCCGCCCCAGGAGCGGTGGGGTCGGAACGACTCCACCAGCCTCCTCCAGCCAGTAACCGTGGCGGGTGTGCTGCATCCGTGGCGAGTGTGGCAGGCGCGCGAGCTCACCACCACCTCAAACGTCCCAAACCACGGGCCGGCCGAGCGTAGACTCGACTGGATGTCGAACCGGAGTCAGGAATCGACTCCATACATCGACGCACTGCTCGAGTACGCGGCGCGTGACCCGGGACGCTTCCAGGTCCCAGGTCACAAGGGCGGCCTGGGCGCCGACCCGGCCCTGCGCGAACTGGTGGGTGAGGTCGCTCTCCGCAACGACATACCGTCGGTGACGGCCGGGGTTGACGTCGGGCCCGAGCCGACGCCCTTCCAGCAGGCGCAGAACCTGGCCGCCGAGGCGTGGGGCGCCCGGCGCACCTGGTTCCTGATCAACGGCGCCTCGCAGGGCAACCATGCGGCCTGCCTAGCCCTTGCACACAGCGGCGATCGCCTGGTGGTGCAGCGCAACGTTCACTCCTCGGTGATCGACGGTCTCGTGCTGAGTGGAATGCGGCCGTCCTTCGTTGCGCCGGAGCTGGACCCCGAGCTGGGCATCGCGCATTGCCTCACCCGGGAATCGCTCGCGCAGGCGCTCGACGCGACGCCCGGCGCGGTGGGAGCGATGGTCGTTTCGCCGACCTACTTCGGCGCCTGCGCCGACGTTGCCGGGCTTGCGGCGGCCGCCCACGAGCGCGGCGTCCCCCTGATCGTCGACGAGGCCTGGGGTGCCCACCTGCACTTTCACCCGGGGCTACCCCCGGATGCTCTCGGCTGCGGCGCAGACCTGGTCATCTCCTCCACCCACAAGGTGGTGGGCAGCCTGACCCAGGCGGCGATGCTTCACCTCGGGGGGAAGCGGATCGACGAGGGGGTGGTCGACCGCTGCGTCAGCCTGGTGGAAACGACCAGCCCCAGCGGGCTGCTCTCCGGCTCACTCGACGCGGCGCGCCGCCACGCCAGGGTGCATGGTGAGGAGCTGCTGGACGAGACGCTGGCGGCGATCGCGGCGACACGTGAGGCAATCGAGACGATCCCCGGCCTGACGACTCTCGACGAGCGGCTCGTCGGCCGCGCCGGCGTCGCCGGCTGGGACCCGCTGCGGCTCTCCATCGACGTGCGCGGAACCGGCTCGACGGGCTACCGGCTGGCAAAGACGATCTTCGAGGTGGAGGGAATCGATCTCGAGCTGTTCTCGGAGAACATCGTCGTAGCGGTCTTCGGGATGGGCGAGCCGGCGGCGAGAGCGGGTCAGCGCCTCGCGGTCGCCCTGCGCCAGGCGGTTCCGCGACTCGAAGCCGGCGACGACCCACCGCAGGCCCGGCTCGCCCCGCCACCGCCCTGGGGAGAGCTTGTGATGACGCCGCGCGAGGCCTTCCTCGGACCGCAGGAGGTGGTGCCGTTCGCGCAGGCGGCCGGCCGCATATCGGCGGAGTCCCTGGCCGCCTACCCGCCCGGCATCCCCAACGTGCTGCCCGGCGAGCGCCTCACCGGCGAGACGCTCAGCTACGTAACGGAGAGCATCGCCCACGGCGGTTACGTGCGCGGCGGCAGCGATCGCGAGCTCAGGACCCTACGAGTATCGCGTCAGGCGCTTGGCCTGGGTCCGCAGGAGTAGCTCGTTAGGCTGCCCGGAGATGGCGACCTTCGACGCGCTGGCCGGCTTGCCGCTGAAGATCGACGGGTACGAGCTCGAGGGACTCGACCTGCAGACGACGGGCTTTGAACGCCTGACGACGGTGATCCATATGCATGGCGGCGAACAGCAGGGCGTCGGTGAGGACGTGACCTATGACGCGCTCGACCACGTCGCCCTGCAGGACGCGGGCCCCGTGCTCGACCTGACCGGACACGCGACGCTGGGGGACTTCTGCGACTTCATGGCGGGCGTGGACACGTTTCCGGCGGAGCCGCAGCGGGACGTCTCCCGCCTCTACCGGCGCTGGGCGTTCGAGTCGGCCGCGCTCGATCTGGCGCTGCGGCAGTCGGATATCGGCATCGCCGCCGCACTGGGCCGCGACCCCCGTCCCGTTAAGTTCGTTTGCTCGATGCGGCTGTCCGCAGCGGAATCCGCCGGCCCCTCCTCGATCGAGCCGCTGCGGCGAAAACTCGATGCCTATCCCTCGCTGCGCTTCAAGCTCGATCCGACCAACGACTGGACCGATGAGCTGATCGCCGAACTGGTTGCGACCGAAGCCATCGATTCGCTCGACCTCAAGGGCTTCTACAAAGGCACGGTGGTCGACGTCGAGACCGATCCCGAGCTCTACCGGAAGCTGATCGAGGCCTTCCCCGATGCCTGGCTGGAGGATCCCGACATCAGCGACGAGACGAGGCCGATCCTGGAGCCCGTCCGCGACCGCCTCACCTGGGACGCACCGATCCACTCGATCGCCGACATCGAAGCGCTGGAGTGGCCGCCGCAGATGGTCAACATCAAGCCCTCCCGGATCGGGGGGCTGCGCGAGCTCTGCCAGACATATGATTACTGCGCCGAGCGGGGCATCGGAGCGTACGGCGGAGGCCAGTGGGAGCTGGGCGTCGGGCGCGGCCAGATCCAGGTGCTCGCCTCTCTCTTCCACCCCGACACGCCAAACGACACCGCCCCGCGTGGCTACAACGAAGTCGATCCGCCGCCCGGCCTGCCGACCAGCCCCCTCGAGCCCCGACTCGCACCGGCCGGCTTCCGCTGGGCAGAGTGACGCACCCGCTCAACCCCTGCCCCTCCGCTGGACGGAGTGAGGTGCTACTTCGGCTGGCCGAACTCCGTGTTTCGGCTACGTTCCTTGGACCCGACCTCGCAAGCAAGGGAGAAACATGGCCGAGAAAAGCTTTGCCGACGCGCTCAACGAGCAGGTCGCCAACGAGTTCGCCGCATCGCAGCAGTACGTCGGGGCGGCCGTCTACTACGACGCCGAAACGCTGCCTCGCCTCGCCCACTTCTTCTACCGCCAGGCGCTGGAGGAGCGCGAGCACGCGATGATGATGATCCAGTACCTGCTCGACGTCGACGAGGAGGTGCGGATCCCAGACATCAAGTCGCAGCAGACGAGCTACGACGACGGCGTCGCCCCCGTCCAGATGGCCCTGGAACAGGAGAAACGGGTGGGTGAAGAGATCTACGCGCTGTTCGCGCTTGCCCGCGAGGCCAAGGACTACCGGGCCGAGCAGTTCATGCAGTGGTTCGTCAAGGAGCAGGTCGAGGAGGTGGCGCTTATGAACGACCTGCTCAATGTCGTTGACCGTTCCAAGGAGAATTTGCTGCTCGCCGAGGAATACATCGCCCGCGAGGGCCCCGGCGAAGGTGGCACCGATGCCACCGCGCCGCCCATGGCGGGTGGCGCGGCGGGCTGAGCGCGGGGTCCAGTGACCTGAGTCACTAGCCGAGCCAGCCGGCTCGCTTTCGCATTGCGATGATCCGGCGGTACTCGGCGATGTCCTCGCGCAAGGCGGCCGGGGCGGGCGCCGGGAGAAAGCGCGCCGGCAAGGCTGACTCGACCACGCCCTCCGCGCCGGAGCTGACCCGGTAGGCACGGGCGCCGCGCCGCGCCGTCAGGGCCGACGGCTCCCCGTCGCCTTCCCAGAGGAGGCCCGCGTAATCATCCAAGCCAAAACCGCTGGGCATCCCATTGCCAACCGCGCTCAGGTAGGCGTCACGGCGCTCGGGGTCGTTGTCGTAGTGAACGCAGAGGCTGCCTGGCATCAGCCCGAGCCCGGCTCCGCGCTTCGGCCGGCCCGATGCCTTTGTGATCCCGGCCTCAAACCAGCACATCGCGCCGGCGCCCTGTCCGGCCAGAACGATTCCTCGCCGCCAGGCAAGGCTCAAGATCGCGCCGAGCTCGTGCAGCTCCCATAGCGCGAGCAGCGTCAGCAGACTTCCACCGCCCACATAGATCAGGTCCTGGGCAAGCAGGTGATCGGCCAATTCTGCTGGGGGGCGGCTGAATCGGAAGAGCGAGAGGTCTGACGGATCGCATGATCGCTCGCCAAACGCCGCGTAAAAGCGGCTGACCTGCCCGGAGGCGTCCTCGCCCGCGGTCGGCAGGATGCAGATTCGCGGCCGGCCCCGAGCTCTCGCCGCCGCCAGGCGCAGGATCAGCTCAGAGATGGCCCGATCCGGAGGCCCGGACGTGAAGTCGTGACCGCCGAGGGCGAGCAGCTTGGTCTTCGCCGCCTCCGCTCTGGCCGTGACGGTCTCGGCCGTGGCGACGTCAGCCTCGGCCGGCGCGGCCAGATCCCCGGTCGTTGTCGCCTCCATCGAAGAATGGTGGCCGCGTGCCGGCAAATCGTCCTTGTACAGCGGTCCGAACTTCGACTTGGCCCGCTCGCCCGCGTGTACAGTGCGTCTCGATGCGCAAGGTTCGAGGCGAGGCCGGGCGGGTCACGACCACCTACAGCGGCCGCTACTTCACGGACGAGGTTCCAGCTCATGAGCTGCCCCGGGAATCGATGCCCGCCCGGGCCGCTTACCAGCTGATCCACGACGAGCTCAACCTCGACGGCAACCCAGCACTCAACCTCGCCTCCTTCGTCACCACCTGGATGGAGCCCGAGGCCCAGCAGCTGGCGACCGAAACGCTCAACCGGAACTTCGTCGACCAGGACGAGTATCCGCAGACGGAGGAGATCCATCACCGCGTCGTCAGCATGATCGGCCGCCTCTTCAATGCTCCGACCGATGGCGAGCCCGTCGGCACGGCAACCATCGGGTCCTCCGAGGCGATCATGCTCGGCCTGCTCGCCCACAAGTGGAGCTGGCGCAAGCGGCGCGATGACGACGGCGCCAAACCGAACGTTGTATTCGGTGCCGATGTCCACACCTGCTGGGAGAAGTTCGCCCGCTACTTCGACGTCGAGCAGCGGGTGATCCCAATCACTCCCGACCGCCACGTCATCGGGCCCGAAGAGGTCGAGGCCCAGATCGACGAGAACACGATCGCGGTCGGGGCAATCCTCGGCACCACCTTCACCGGCCAGATCGACGAAATCGAGGGGATCGATGAGCTGCTGCGCCGGGTCAGGGAGGAGAAGGGCTGGGACATCCCGATCCACGTCGACGCGGCCAGCGGCGGCTTCATCGCCCCCTTCTCCTACCCGGAGGTGAAGTGGGACTTCCGGCTCGAGCAGGTCCGCTCGATCAACGTTTCCAACCACAAGTTCGGCCTCGTCTACCCGGGCATGGGCTCAGTTGTCTTCCGCGACGTGACCACCGTGCCCGAGGAGCTGGTCTTCAAGATCAACTACCTCGGCGGGGAGATGGCCAACTACAGCCTCAACTTCAGCCGTGCCAGCAACACGGTCCTACTGCAGTACTACAACTTCCTCCGCCTCGGCCGCGACGGGTACGAGCGGATCGTCGGCAACCTGATGGAGAACGCCGGCATGCTCGAGAAGGCACTCACCGACTCCGGGCACTTCGAACCGCTGAACGATGCGCGATACCTGCCCGTCGTCGTGGTGCGGCCCACGGAGAAGGACGGTGGGCTCGACGTGTTCGACCTCTCCGAACGACTGCGCGAGCGCGGTTGGATCGTGCCCGCCTACACCCTGCCACCGAACGCGGAGTCGGTTGCGGTGCTGCGGATGGTCGTCAAGGAGAACTTCAGCCGCGACATGGCCGAGATGCTCACCGAGGACATCGAGGCCGCACTCGCCAAGATGAGCGATAAACCCTCCCCGCAGGCGCAGGCGGCAGGCGCAAGACAGCGACGAATCTGCTGAACCCCGGCTTGCGGTCTTCGAGCTCGGGCGGAGCCCTTCGGACGACGCCGTCGACCCGCTATCCGCAACCTGGCCAGCGCCCGGTTCAGATGCTGGTGGCGCTGGCGGCGGGGAGCTTCTGCGGCCGCCTCAGGCCGCGGCGCTGTAGCAACGAGCGCCGGTAGCGCAGCACCAGCAGCACCGCGATCGGTGCTGCGGTGAAGACGACGATCGCCCTGAACCAGCTGCTCGCCCCGTCGGTGCCGGAGCCAAGCGAATGCAGCACGGCGAGGACGTAGACCGCCACCGTGATGCGGTGAATCTGGCGCCAGCGCCTCGTCCCAATTCTCCTTCGCAGGTAGAAGGTCGGGCCGAGCAGCGCCGCGAGGTAGCCGGCAACAATGCCCAGTCCCACCCACAGTGGCCGGTAGGCGATCGTGAAGGGAATCGCGATCCCACCGATCCCCGGTTTCAGCCACTTGTCTCCGAGCAGGCAGACCCCGTGAACGCCAATCAGTAACAGGCCCGCGAGCGCAAGCTGCTGATGGACCTTGACGAGGTCGCGCGTCAGGCCTGGCCGCCGCCAGACGCCCGATGCCAAGAAGAGCCCGAGAATCACCGAGGCGGCGATCAAGAGGAACGCGACGATGCCGGCCGAGCGAGCAGCGAGCCACCACGGGTAGTTGGCGGGATTCGGCTCAGTCACGCTGCTCTCCCCGGTCTTCCTCTCCCGGAGTCGCTGGGGCAGTCTGGGCCGGCGCCCCGCGCTGCTGTGCCGGAAGCGGCACCGTCGTCGGACCGGAGAACATCGTGTAGAGCGCAAGGACAGCGAGGCCGATCAACACCAAGGCCGTCATTGCGCGGACGCGAAGGCTTTCCCCCGGACGCCGCTCAGGGGGCGAGGTTTCGGCGCTCATGGCGGTGGCGCCGGCGAGGTCCGGCTGACGATCGTGGTTGCCTGGGTTGCGGCTCCCTTCACACCCGGCTGGCTGATCACCGGAATCGCCGGACCGGGGCCCAATGCCGGATCTCTCCCGTTGCGCACCTGGATGGCAAGCAGAGTGAGCACGACGAGGAAGAGGCCGAGGGCTGTGGTGATCACGGGGAGGGGACTGGGCAGGGGGTTGCGCGCTGGGCGCGATTTCGGCGGCATCGGCTTCGGTGTAGGCGATTTCGCCGCTGGCGGCCTCTCCACCGGGAGCGACTTCGCCGCGGACGGCTCCACCTCGGCGGCACGCTCTTCTGGGCTCTCGGTCATCAACCGCTCACTCCTCTCCGCAAGATCGCCAGCCGTAACCGCGCCCAAAGGCCGACAGGGCCCGGCTGATGTTGTCGAGTTGCGCCCGCAGAGCTCGCAAGCGGGGTAGGTCCACCGCCGCCAGGGCATTGCGGATTCGGGCCCGCAGCGCGAGCTGATGACGGATCGGGCTGAAGACATTGGCGCGCAGCAACTTTGCGTCTCCGGGAGGCGGAGTGACAGTTTCGATACGCCTCAGCTCTGATCTCCCCAGAGCCGTGCCCTCCTCGTATGCACGAACCGCTCCCGGCACATCAGCCGACTCGCCAGCGCGCTTCCGGGCAGAGCCTCGCTCGGGATCGAAGCTGCGGCAGATCCGGTCGGTGCGGGCGATATATGCGCGGCGCTGAGGGTCGGTCACCGTTGCGGCGGGAAGCCTCGCGCGCCGGGCGCGCTCGCGGGCGACCACTGGGTGAGAAGCCTGTCCGGCTACGTCAGACTCTGTGCCAGCACGGCGGACATCGCCACCGCAGCCGCTCAAAGCGAGCAGCATGACGGGGACTCCGACGCCCGCCATCAGCTGCAGTCGCGACGCCTGAAGCATCCGCGGCCTAGGGATAGACCTGTTCGCCATGTGCGGCGCAAACATCCTCGTCCACCTGCGGCCTGTACATAGGCAATCCTTTCGATAGCGGCACTCGCTTTGAGCCAGACCCCTGCGACCCAATCGCCGGCACTGGTCACGGAACCAGCGTATGGAGCGCGATCGAATCGATCATCAGCAGTTCTCCCGGCCCCGACGTAAGGGTTTTGCCGAAGGGCTTGGGCCAGCTGAAGCGACTTGGGGAGTTCGGGGCAATGGCGGGCGCGCATACGCACTCCAGGCCCTCCGGCTATTGCCCTATTTCCGATCAGCTTTCCCGCGTGGGCAAGGCATGGCTGCCATCAGGTTCGGCCCTCAGTTGCTGTCCCTACTGCGAATAGGGGGTGGCCCCTATGGGCACGGCCCCGGCGCAGCCATACGGTGTCATTACCAAATGGTCGAGCACGCATATCTCGTGCATACACGCTTCTTTCGTGCATTAGGAGGTCTCCCATGAGTGAGTTAGACACGGAGATAGGGCAGACCCCGCTGACGGGCCCAGTACAGCCGCAGTACCCGCCACCGCCTCCGCCCCCACCCGCATACATGCCGCCGATGCAGGCTGCCCAACCAAAGACCAGTGGCCTGGCGATCGCTTCGCTGGTCCTCGGGCTCCTTTGGATGTATGGCCTCGGTTCGGTTC
>JBAVGD010000373.1:0-5841 GCA_049684635.1 Solirubrobacterales bacterium
ATGTCCACGCTCTTGCCGGTGGCCTGCATCTGGACGATGGTCGCGATGCCGTCGACGCCGACGCTGAGAAGCCGTTCGGCAAGCGCCTGGTCGGCCTCCAGCGGCTGCATGGTCTGGTTGGCTCGCACGAAGCCCTCGTCGACCACGCTGGCGCTCGGCCGCTCCCCGGCATGCGCGCCAACCCTGCTCAGGTCGCCACCGTCCTCGAACACGCTCATCGGCCACATCTCCGATCCGGGGCCAGCCCAGACCCCTGGGGGATTATTAGGGTGACCATATCGCGCGGCAGAGGATCTGGCGAGGCCTCTCCAGGCTGGCCATCCAGCCAAATGCAAGCCCCTTCAGTAAGCCGGGTAAGGAGGAGGCGGCCTGGGGGTCTGCCCCGGCGGGCGCTGAGCGAGGAACTTGACGAGGGCGAGGCCAAAGACGAAGCCCGCCACATGCGCGAAGTAGGCAACGCCGCCGCCGGCAACACCCGGGGTGGAAACCTGGCCGAGCGCGGGCAGGAACTGGAGCAGGAACCAGATGCCGAGGATGACGTAGGCGGGGACCTCGATCAGCATGACGAAGACGAGGGTGAGCACGCGAGCACGGGGGAGGAGCACCAGGTAGGCGCCGAGGACGGCCGCCACCGCGCCGCTGGCTCCGATCGTCGGCACCGTTGAGCTGGGGTCGAGTGCCACTTGCCCGTAGACCGCGGCGACGCCGCCCGCGAGATAAAAGAGCAGGAATCGCAGCCGGCCCATCGCGTCCTCGACGTTGTTGCCGAAGATCCAGAGGAAGAGCATGTTGAAGAAGATGTGCAGGACGCTGCCGTGCATGAACATCGCGGTGAAGATCGTCACGAACCAGGGCACGGCGTCGAGCGGCTGCGGTGCCGGGATCGAGCTGGGGTTTTGTTTGTGCAGGGCCTGCGCTTCGCGATAATCGGCCGTTCCCCGGCAAACGACTGCCGGCTCGGCTTCGGTGGTTGTGACCGAAACCGCACCGAGGGCGCATCCCTTGCTCGGGTGGGTCAGCCGGTAGGGAATCGCCCCGTATTCGAGCGTGTTCCCGTCCCGCTGGGTCACCCCCGGGAACCGCGGTGAGAAGTCGGCGCGGCTCGAGAAAGTGAGCTGCCAGACGAAGACGCCGATGCAGGCGACGATCAGCGCCAGCGTGACGAGCGGCAAGCGCTGCGTCGGGACGTTGTCCTTGAGCGGGATCAGAGGGTCGTCATGCTGCCTGAACAGGCAGATGCTTATCGGCGTGGTAGCTGCTGCGCACCAGCGGCCCAGCGGCGACCGACTCGAATCCCATCTCGTAGGCGGCGTGCTGCAGCGCCTCGAACTCCTCCGGATGCCAGTAGCGGACGACCGGCAGGTGGTGCTCGGTGGGGCGGAGGTACTGGCCCACAGTCAGTACCTGGACCCGGTGCTCGCGGAGAATCCCGAACGTCTCGATCATCTCCTCGAATGACTCGCCGAGGCCGACCATCAGGCCGGACTTGGTGACGACGCCGGCGCCACCCATCTCCTTGGCCAGCCGCAGTACGCGGGCGGAACGCATGAACTGGGAACCGCGCCGCGCCTTGGGATAGAGGCGCGGCACCGTCTCGACGTTGTGGTTGAAGACATCCGGGCGCTCGTGGATCACCTTCGCCAGCGGCATCTCCTGGCCGCGGAAGTCAGGCGTGAGGACCTCGACCTTGCAGCCTGGGGCCTGCACGC
This sequence comes from Solirubrobacterales bacterium, assembly GCA_049684635.1. Lineage (GTDB taxonomy): Bacteria > Actinomycetota > Thermoleophilia > Solirubrobacterales > 70-9 > VRUE01. The sequence goes on from JBAVGD010000373.1 coordinate 1,710, forward strand.
GAATCGAGCGGATCACCCCGACGAAGGCACCGGCTCCATAGTCGGGAAGGTCATCGCGGTCGACGGAGGTCACGACCGCATGACGCAGGCCCATCCGCTTCACCTGATTGGCGACCCGCAGCGGCTCCAGGGGGTCGTGCCAGCTCGGCACCCCGGTCTTGACATTGCAGAAGCCGCAGCGCCGGGTGCAGACGTCGCCGAGGATCATGAAGGTGGCCGTGCCGTGCTCCCAGCACTCGCCGACATTGGGGCAGTTGGCCTCCTCGCAGACCGTGTGGAGGTTGTCGCTGCCGATCTCCGCCTTGAGACGTCGATAGGTGGGACCCCCCGGAGCGGGGACCTTCAACCAGGGTGGCTTGCGGGCCCGGCGGAAGGGAACGGCCCCCTCCGCCGCGGACGTGCCTCCCGGCTTGGAACGGGAACGCGTTACGTGGACGCGCCCAGCGGGCGCCTCGGCGGTGTCCGGGGGAAGCGTCATGCGATGCCGAGCCTAACGGTGTCAAGTCCCAGGGCCGCCGGCTCGGTCGCGATCGGCCGCCGGTCATATATCTCGCCGAAGCGGGCGGTGACCGTGCCGGCGAAGGCGCCAAGGTCCTGCTCCCTGCCGTGCTCGCGGCTCAGCGAGGTGACCCGGCAGCCCTCGATCCCGCAGGGCACGATCCACTCGAAGGGCTGCAGGTCGTTGTTGACGTTGATCGCCAGGCCGTGCGTGGTGACACCGCGACTGACATGAACGCCGATCGAGGCAATCTTCCTGGCCTCCTCCGTCGATGGGCCGATTCCGTGAGCTATAGACCCGTTTTCGGCCCGTCGCTCGCGAGAGTCGGGCGCCTCGCCGGCGGTCCAGACTCCGGTTAGGCCGTCGATCGTCCGCGTTGTGACCCCGTGGTCGGCCAGCGAAGCGATTGTGACCTGCTCCAGCCGCCGCACGTACTCGTGGACATCGTCTCCATAGGGCTTGAGCGAGACGATCGGATAGACCACCAGCTGCCCCGGGCCGTGGTAGGTGACGCGGCCGCCTCGATCGGTGTCGCGGACTTCGATTCCTTGCGCTTCGTACCACTCGATCCCCATCGGCAGCTCCTCAGGGGTTGAGCGACGACCGCGGGTGTAGACGGGTGGGTGCTGGAGGAGCAGGAGGACGTCGGGGATCTCCCCGCGCTGCCGCGCCGCCTCGAGCCGGCGCTGAGCCGCGCGAGCGTCCTCATAGGGAACCAGGTCACAGCGGGCTACCAGGAGTTCGTCGCTCACCCTCGAAATCGTTGCAGGCTGACGCAGCCGCACGCAATTCCGCACCAACGGGGCGCTTCGCTGCAGCGGTAGGCCCCTATCCTTCGGCTCTCCCAATGGCCCGGTCCAAGGCTCTCCGACTCGACTGGCTTCCAGCCGTCACCCTCAGCGCTGCTCTAGCCGCGGTGATGCTCGCCTGGGATCCGCCGGTGGGGGACCTTGCGGCGCAGGTGTTCCGCACGGAGCTGTTCCAGCGCGGTGGCCTGGCGATCTGGAACGGCAGCTGGTATGGCGGTCACTACACCCTCACCTACAGCGTCCTCTTCCCACCGCTGGCGGCGCTGCTCGGCCCGGGGCTGGTCGGGATGATCTCCGTCGTTCTCTCGTCCTACCTCTTCGATCGCCTGGTCCGCGACCGTTGGGGTGCCGCGACGCACTGGGCGACCCTCTGGTTTGGAGTGGGCGTCGTCACCCTGCTTGCCGATGGGCAGCTGACGTTCGCGCTCGGTGTCGCCTTCGGGCTTGCGACGATGCGCTTTCTGCAGTTGGGGCGACCGCTGCTGGCGCTGCCGGCCGGTGCCGCCTGCGCGCTCTCCAGCCCGGTCGCTGGTGCCTTTCTGGCCGGGGTCGTGCTGATCGGATCGCTGCGCCGGCACCGGCGCCCCGACCTGCCTGCCGTCTGGGTTGCGTGCCTGGCGCTCGGGCTGATCATCGTGCCGAACCTCGCCTTCCCGGAGCCCGGCCAGTTCCCCTTTGCCTTCTCCTCGTTCGTAGCGGTGCCGCTGTGGTGCGGCGGGGCGTTGCTTGTAACCAGGCGCCTGGCCGGCGAGGAGCCGGTGCTGCGGAGGGTCCTCGTGGCTTACATCCTGGCGGCCACGTTGCTGTGGCTCGTGCCGAATCCAATGGGTGGAAACGCGGCGCGGCTGGGGGCGCTGTTCGGGGGCCCGGTGCTCGCCGCCGTGGTGCTCGCCCGTCGTCCCGAACTCTCGCGCGGTTCGCTCGCGATCCTCGCGCTGACCATGGTCGGCGGCCTCTACTGGCAGTTCACGGCGAGCGTGAACCAGATAGCTCGCAGCGTCGGCGATCCGTCGACCAGCCCATCCTATTTCCAGCCGGTTGGGCAATGGCTGCACCGCCATGGCGGCCACGGCGTGCGGGTCGAGGTCCCCCCGACCGCCAACCATTGGGAGTCGGCCTACCTGTCGCCCAGAGTCGAACTCGCGCGGGGCTGGCTACGGCAGCTCGACACAACTCGCAACAAGATCTTCTATGCCGACGACGGGCGGCTGACCGACCGGGCGTATCGAGGCTGGCTTCGCCGCAACGCCATCCGTTTTGTGGCTCTTCCCGACGCTCCCCTCGATTACTCGTCGGTCGGAGAGAAACGCTTGATTCTGGAGGAACCGTCCTACCTCAGGTTGCGCTGGCGCACCGCCCACTGGCGCGTCTACGAAGTGCGGCATCCAGCGCCGCTTGTGCAGGCACTCGGCGCCGGTACGGAGCGCACTCGCTGGATCGGCAGGCAGGGCTTCGCGCTGGACGTGACGAACCCGGGCGAATTCCTCGTGCGGGTCAGCTTTACGCCCTACTGGTCGATCGGCCGCGGCCGCGGCTGCCTGCTTCGCCGCGGCCAATGGACCGTCGCGCGTGCGACCAAGCCCGGCATATTCGAAGTTGCGGCCGACTTCTCGTTTGGCGGCGCCTGGAACGCCATGACCGGCGCTCCGAAGACCTGCTGATCACCCGGGGCTCGCGAGCCCCTACAGGTCCTCGCTGCTCCCGGGTGGATTGCGCCGCATCGCGGCGAGAAACATCGCCTCCGAGGTTCGAAGAAGCCCGATCACGACGTGCGGCCGGATGTCGCTGCTGCGCACCCTGACGTGCGAGCCGTGCGGTCCGACGACCTCCACGATCGTGCAGATGTCGCGAATTTCGCAGTCGTCCCCGTAGTCGGCCTCGAGGGCCTCCATCTGAGCGGTGATGTGTTGTCCAACCTTGGTCTGATCGAGCGCCATCGAAAAAGCCTTTCCTCCTGAAGACCGGGAACATCCGCGGACTGACCCCTTTAAGCGATGGCGCGTGTCGATTCGCCCCCCCTTTGCCGATTGGCTGCCAGAGGAGGGTCGACCCGGGTCAGAGCGCGAGTGAGAGCGGCTCTTCCAGCGACGAGCGAATCGTCGCCAGGAACTCGGCGGCGGGGGCGCCGTAGAGGATTCTGTGGTCGCAGGCCAGGTCCAGGCCCATCAGGTGACCCGCGGCAAGCTCGCCGTTGCGAACCACCGGGCTTTCCCTGATTGCCCCGACCGCCAGGATCGCCGCCTGCGGGGGGTTGATCACGGCGGAAAAGCTCTCGATTCCGAACATCCCGAGGTTGGAGACCGTGAAGGTTGCGCCGGAGAGCTCGGGCGGCGTGATCTGCCCGTCCCGGACGCGCTGGGCAAGCACCCGCGACTCGGTGGAAATCTGGCGCAGGCCCTTGCGGTCCGCGTCGAAGATGGTGGGGACGACGAGGGCGTCGCGGGCGGCTACCGCAACCCCGACGTTGACTCGCGAGTAGAGCTCGAGGCGGCCATCGCGGTAGGCGCCGTTGGCGCGCGGGTGCTCGCGCAGCGCCAGCGCGCACGCCTTGACGACCAGATCGTTGAAGGAGGGAACCACGTCGCCCTCCCCGGCAGCGGCCTTGATCCGCTTGCGCGCCTCGACCGCTCGGCTCATGTCCACCTCGACCCTCAGGTAGAAGTGGGGAGCTGTCGCCTTCGACTCCGCCATGCGCCGCGCGATGGTCGACTGGATCTTGTTCGGCTCCTCGTAGCTGACCTGGCCCTTGGCAGTCTCGGCCGCGGGTGGCATGGAGTCGGGGGGGCCTGCGGGCGGGCGCACGGCGTCCGTTCTCGGCCCCCCC
>JBAVGD010000374.1:0-4183 GCA_049684635.1 Solirubrobacterales bacterium
CTCGAGCACCTCGACGGGCACGCCGTAGAGGCTGCTCAGCGTGGGTCCGGTGATGACCTCGCGCGGGGCTCCTTCCACGCCGCTGCCCCCGGCGAAGTAGATCACCCGGTCGAGGTAGGGCAGGATCGGGTTGACGTCGTGGGCGACGAGGAGGACGGTAACTCGCTCCGTCTTGCAGATCCGCTGCACGAGGGCCGCGACCGCGCTCTGGTTGCTGAGATCGAGGCTGTCAAGTGGCTCGTCGAGCAGGAGGATGCGCGGCCGGCGGACAAGCGCCTGGGCGATCAGCAGTCGCTGTTGCTCGCCGCCCGAGAGCTCTCCGATCGGCCGCGCGGCATAGGCGCCGGCACTGACGAGCTCTACCGCCTCTTCAACGCGGCGAACGGCGGCGCGCCCGCTCGGACTGAGCGCCGCCGGCAGCGGAAAGCCCCAGCGGGTGCCGTCGAGGCCGAGGCGCACCAGGTCGACCCCGCGAATGCGCGTTCCCGAATCGAAGCTGCGCCGCTGCGGTAGGTAGCCGATCTCGGAGTTCGCGTCGCCCGGCCGGCGGGAGAGGACCGTGGCGGTGCCGTCGCTCAGCGGCAGCAGGCCCAGCAGTACGTGGATCAGAGTTGACTTCCCCGAGCCGTTGGGACCGAGCACCGCGACGAACTCGCCCTGGCCGACGCTGAGGTCGACGCCCGACCAAATCGGGCGGCCGCCGCGCTTCGCCGTCGCCCGCTCAAGCCTGATCGCCTCCGCTGCCTCCCGCTGGCCGGCGGGCTCGGCGCCGCTGCTGGTGGCCTGCGTGCTCATCCCCCTCCGCTTGCCTTGGCGAGCGCCGCCGCCAGCCCTTCCAGCTCGCGCGACTGCCACGCCTGGAAGCTGGCACCTTCGGGGGTCATGGTCTCGGTCACGGTGGCGATCGGGATGCCCGCCCCCTTCGCGGCGTCGTTCAGACGCTGCACGTCAGGGGTCGCGTTCTGGCTGTTGTAGACCCAGACCTTGATCTGTGTGTCGGCGATCTGGCTGTCGGTCGTCGCCTTGTCGGCCGGCGTCGGGTCGGTGCCCTCTGAGATCGCGTCGAGGAACCCGGTCGGGGTCAAGAGCTTCAAGCCGAGCGAGGGCGCGAGCGCCGCAAAGATGCTCTCCGAAGCGCCGACCGGGGTGCCCGCGTAGCGCGAGCGAATCTGGGAGATCAGGTTGTGGTAGCGGGCGAGGCCGACCGTCTCGAAGCGGTGCTGCTGGGCGTCGAAGTAGGAGGCGTGGCCGGGGTCGGCCTGCTTGTAGTCGTCGGTGATCTGTTCGATCACCTTCTGCACCGAGGCCGGCGAGTACCACTGATGGGGGTTGTCGCCTTCCTTCAGGCCGAGAACGTCGCCGACCGTAAGAACCGTCCGTCCCGAACTGGGGTTGGCGGCGAGCAGCTTTGACGCCCACGGGTCATAGCCGATCCCGTTGACGATCGCCATCTGAGCCCCGGCCATCGTGCGCGCGTCTTCGCTGGTCGGTTCGTAGTCATGGGGGTCTGCGGCCGGGTTGGTGATGATGTTCGTCACCTCGACTTGGTCGCCACCGAGCTGTTGGGCGATGCTCCCCCAGAAGTCCTCGGCGGCGACCACGTTCAGCTTGCCCGAGGAGCTGGTGGAGCTTGAGTTCGAGCCTCCGCATCCGGGCAGAAGCGCCGCCGCCAGCGCGGCGAGGATGAAGAGGGTGGCGGAAGGGCGGGCGCTCAGTCGAGCCACCGGGGGGTCTCCTTGGACGTGGGCGGATGGAAGCGCCGGCGCCGGTTGCCTGCTCGTGCCGGGCGCGTGGACCCTAACATAAGAGTGAGACTCGTTCTCTTTAACTGGCGAACCTAAGCTCCAACCTCAACTCCAACTCCAGCCCACGATGGACTTCGCCATCTCTGTCTCGGCGAGGCCTCAGACGTGAAAACCCCCGGCGCCCGGGGGGCTTCTATGCGGCTGAATGGAGTCGAACCATCACGTCCCGTTAGGGACACAAGGCCCTCAACCTTGCGCGTCTACCAGTTCCGCCACAGCCGCTCGAGGGCGGCCGATTGTAGATGTTCTTGCCGGGATGCTCGGCGATCGGCTCACGGGCGAACGCGGGCATCCTTGAAACCATCCGACGCAAGGGGTAGCCTGCGAACACTTGTTCGAAGTGCTGAAGCCGTGCTCGTGAATCTGATGAGGGATTGCTCATGGACCTGGATCTGACCAAGAGGCAGAAGGAGATCTTCGACTTCATCGGTCGCTACGCGGCCAAGACCGGCTACCCCCCGACCGTGCGCGAGATCGGGAAGGCGGTTGGGCTGCACTCGTCTTCGACCGTGCACGCCCATCTTGCGAATCTCGAGAAGATCGGCCTGCTGCGGCGCGATCCATCGAAGCCCCGTGCGATTGAGTTGCTCTTCGGTCGCGCCAAGAAGACGATCCTTCCCGGTCGCGGTCTGCCGCTGGTGGGACAGGTGGCGGCCGGTGAGCCGATCCTGGCCGAGGAGAACATCGAGGACTACATCGAAATCCCGGATGTGATCGGCGGCGAGGACGGGGATTATGTCCTTCGCGTGCGCGGCGAAAGCATGAAGGACGCGGGCATCTTCGAGGACGACTACGTGGTCGTGCGTCCGGCCGACGAGGCGCAAGACGCCGAGATCGTGGTGGCCTTGATCGGCGACGAGGCAACTGTGAAGCGCTACTACCGCGAGGCCGATCACATTCGATTACAGCCTGAAAATAAGGCTATGAAGGCGATTCGCACCACCGAGGCGACGGTTCTGGGTCGCGTCATCGGTGTTCTGCGCAAGGTTTGAATCGATCTGCGCGGCGGGTTTGCAGAGCAAGGCGCAGGGACTACCATTTAGGGGCGAGCCGAGCGACCGCGGGGGGAGAGAAAACCCCTCGAGGAAAGTCCGGACACCATAGGGCGAGGGCGGTGGGTAACGCCCACCCGGGGAAACTCGCGGGAAAGTGCCACAGAAAGACACGGCCGATGGCGCGGCCACACGTGAGCCGCGTACAGGCAAAGGTGAAATGGTGCGGTAAGAGCGCACCGGCGCCGCGGTGACGCGGCGGCCAGGCAAACCCCGCCCGGTGCAAGGCCAAGCAGGACCGTCGACCCTGCCCGGCGAGGTCCAGGTAGGCCGCATAGATAGATGGCCGCTCACGACAGGATCCGGCTTACAGGCCCGCTAAGGGAGAGGCCCCGAGAGGGGCCTCTCCTATTTCCGTCTTAGCCTTTGCTAACCTGCCGCCAACTTCCGCTGAATCTCCGCCTACATACCGCGGAGAGCGGGGGACCCATTGGTTGGGGCGAATCGCCGGCATCTGCCGCGTAGCGCAGCTCTTTCAGCGCGAGCCCGTCAGCTAACCCCGTAAGCGCCTGGAAAGAGATATGCAGGCAAGCGAAAGCCGCCACCGGCGGCAAGACAACTTCCGAATCGATCCTGGGACCGGCGGGCGCCGGGCGCGCAGCGCACGCTGGGCAGCGCTGCTCACCGCATTCGCCCTCCTCGCCGCAACTGCCGTTTCTGCCCAAGCCGCCCCAGGTGGCGCCTCCAGCACCGCCTACGGTGGCGCCGGGCAGGCTGGACAGGCACTCGCCTTCAGCCCGATGCGGAGCGCCGGCGCGACCTGGTACGGCCCCGGGCTCTACGGCCATCGGACCGCCTGCGGGCAGACACTGCGCCCGGGCACGATCGGCGTTGCCCACCGGAGCCTGCCCTGCGGGACCGCGGTCAATTTCACCTACAACGGCCACTCCCTGGTCACCACGGTCATCGACCGCGGGCCCTACACCAGGGGCAACTCCTGGGACCTGACCAACGGCGCCCGCTTGGCGCTCGGGTTCAACGGCTCGGGCCAGGTCCACTTCGCGGTTGTGCTCGCCTACGCGCGCCATCGAGGCTGAACGGCCCCGTTTCCGCAGCAATTGCGGCTAACCTGCCGTCTTCGGTCGTATACCCAGGAGAGGAGCAAGGGCATGTCGAGGTCTTCGCACGGAGCGCTCACCGCCGCCAATCCCGCGCGGAGGCGCGGTCGCATCGCGATGGCGACGCTGGCGGCCGGCTGCCTTGCGGTCCTCGTCGCCCTGGTGGCGGCGAGCGCCGGCGAGGCGGGCACGACGCGCACCACGGTCGTCCTCGGGCAGACCGCGACCACCCCCGACCCCTCCTGCCCCGAGCTGCCCTGCCAGGCGG
>JBAVGD010000375.1:0-2922 GCA_049684635.1 Solirubrobacterales bacterium
GCCCTCGACAGCGCCTTCAATTTCCTCATCCAGAAGATCCTCTAACCGGATCCGAAAGCAAAGGCAAGCGCTTTAGATGTATCGCTGGTACGTGATCAATACCTACTCCGGGCACGAGAACAAGGTCAAGCACAACCTTGAGCACCGGGTGCAGACGATGAGCCAGAACCGCAATGTGCGGCAGGTCGTCGTGCCGACCGAGCAGGTGATGGAGGTCAACAAAGACGGTCAGAAAGAATCGAAGGAGAAACGGACGATGCCCGGCTACGTGCTGGTCAACATGGAGTTGACCGACGATGCCTGGGTGCTCGTCAAGAACACGCCAGGGGTGACGGGCTTCGTGGGAGCGCGCAACAAGCCGGTGCCCCTCTCCAAAGCCGAGGTGGACCGTCTTCTGCATCGGGAGACCGCCGAGCGGCCTCGGACGCAGGCACAGTTCTCGATCGGCGAGTCCGTCAAGGTCATCTCCGGCCCGCTCTCGGACTTCTCGGGCGAGATTGCCGAGATCAACGAGGACGCGGCGAAACTCAAGGTCCTGGTTTCGATCTTCGGCCGCGAGACGCCGGTCGAGGTCAACTACGACCAGGTCAAGAAGATCTGACGCGGATCGTTACGCTCCCTTCCAATGGCAAAGAAAGTCCTCACAGTCATCAAGTTGCAGATCCAGGCCGGCAACGCCAACCCTGCCCCGCCGGTCGGTCCAGCGCTGGGTCAGCACGGCGTCAGCATCATGGACTTCTGCAAAGCGTTCAATGCGCAGACCCAGGGTGAGGGCGGAACGATCATCCCGGTTGAAATCACGGTCTACGAGGACCGGTCCTTCAGCTTCATCACCAAGACGCCGCCTGCCGCGGTGCTGATCAGGGAAGCCGCCGGCATCCCGAAGGGATCCGGTGAGCCGCATATCAACAAAGTTGCGACCATCTCGGTGGATCAGGTGCGCCAGATCGCGGAACGAAAGATGCCCGACCTCAACGCCAATGACCTGGACGCGGCGTCGAAGATCATTGCCGGCACCGCTCGCTCGATGGGCGTCGACGTTAAATAGAGATGGCACACGGCAAGCGCTATCGCAAGCAGTACGACAAGGTCCAGCGGCTGAGGAACTATCCACCCGGCGAGGCGGTATCGCTGATCAAGGAGATCGCCAGCGCGAGCTTCGATGAGACAGTGGAGCTGCACGTGCGCCTCGGGGTCAACGTCCGCCACGCCGAGGAGCAGTTGCGGGGAACCCTGGCGCTCCCGCACGGGCTTGGCAAGGACGTCAAGATCGCCGTCTTTGCCCAGGGCGAAAAGGCGCGGGACGCAGAGGCGGCCGGCGCGGACTTCGTCGGTGCCGACGACCTCGCCAAGCGAGTCGAAGAGGGGTGGACCGACTTCGATGTCGCGATCGCGACCCCCGACATGATGCCGACGGTCGGGAAGTTGGGCCGCGTCTTGGGTCCGCAGGGCAAGATGCCGAATCCCAAGGTCGGCACGGTCACCGACGACATCGAGAAGGCGGTCACCGAGTCGAAGGCGGGGAAGGTCGAATACCGCACGGACCGGCAGGCAATCATCCATCTGGCGATCGGCAAGGCAAGTTTCGAGGAGCAGAAACTGCTCGACAACTACATGACCGTGATCGAGGAGATCATTCGCGCCAAGCCGGCATCGGCGAAGGGCCGCTACATCCTCTCGGCCACGCTCACGACGACGATGGGTCCCGGGATAAAAGTCGATCCGTCGAAGACGGCCGATCGGGAGCTCGCCGGCGCGGTGCCTGCCCAGGCCGCAGAGGAGCCGGCGACCGCCTAGACTTCAGCGCCGCACGCCCGAGACCATCGGCAGCCGCCGATGGGCCGATTCCCCACGATGCGCCTTGGTTTTCGGCCCGCTGGCAGTGGAAGTCCGGTGCAGGTGACCATGAATAGAGACCAGAAGGCAGCCACAATTGAGGAGATCGCCGCCCAGATCGAGGGCGCCGACGCGATCTTCGCAATCGATTACCGGGGAATCAGCGTCCCGCAGGCGGCGGAGCTGCGCGCCAAGCTGCGCGAGGCCGATGCCAGCTTCCGTGTGGTCAAGAACAGGCTCACGAAACTCGCTGCCAAACAGGTTGGGGAGGAGCGCCTGGATTCCCTGCTGGAGGGGCCGACCGCGCTGACCTTCGTTCGCGGCGATACCGCGCTGGCGGCGAAGGAGATCTTCACCTTCACTCGGGAGAACGATGTCCTCGCCTTCAAGGGCGGGTTCATGGATGGGCTCAGCCTCGACGAGGAGAGGTTCAGGTCGATCGCCCGCCTGCCGGCGCGTGATGTCCTCAACGCCCAACTTGCGGCTCTGGTCGCCAGTCCGCTGACGGGTCTGGTCCGTGGCCTGGGCTCGCTGATCCAAGGTTTCGCTCTGCAGCTTGGGCAGATCGCCGAGCAGGGCCTCGTCTCGGGCGACGCCCCGAGCGAATCGTCCGCGGGTCCTGTCGCGGAGGAGGCACCCGAGGGGGCGCCGGCTGAGGCCGAGGAGGTAGCCGAGGAGACGGAGGAGGCAGCCGAGGAGGCAGCCGAGGAGGCGCCAGCCGAGGAGGCGAGCGCTGAGGGCGAGGCACCCGAGGCCGAGCAAGGGGAAGCCGACGCGCCGGCCGCCGACGCGGACCAGAGCACCCCGGTGGAGCCTGGCAATGAGACTTCTGATGATGAGACTTCTGATTCTGCAGACGACGCAAGCAAGGAAGAGGAGTAGATGGCAACCAAGATTTCGACAGAGGATTGGATCGAGGAGCTGAAGGGCATCTCGGTTCTGGAGCTCTCGGAGCGAATCAAGGCGCTCGAGGAGGAGTTCGGTGTGTCGGCGACGGCTGTCGCTGCCGCGGCCCCGGCCGCCGCGCCGGCCGGCGATGGTGCTGGCGCCGAGGAAGAAGCGGCGACCGTTGACGTGGTGCTGACC
>JBAVGD010000376.1:0-5482 GCA_049684635.1 Solirubrobacterales bacterium
AGGACCTATCCCGGTAGGGGAATCGCACCCCTGGCTACGGCCCAGGACCGGCGCGGATTCGGCCTCGTCGCGAATCCCACATGGCGCTGCCATGCGGAATCCGCGCCGTGACCGCCCCGCTTGGTCCTGAACCGTCCCAGGGGCACGCCCCTATCGGGATAGGTCCTAAGCGCGAGCACCCCCAGGGGCTGCTGAGCTGTCGAGTCCGGCGAGGTCTTCGGTGCTCGGTCTCGGGATTCTGACGGCCGGTGAAGGAGGCGGACCTGCAACATCCGCCGATCAGCGCCCTACCCTCACTGGGTGACTGTTCAGGCCGAAGGTCAAGCTGACGCGCTGCTCGGGAAGCTTGGATTTGAGCAGTGGCGGCCGGGGCAGCGCGAGGCGGTGGAGGCGGCGCTCGAGGGGCGGGACTCGCTGATCGTGATGCCTACCGGCGGCGGCAAGAGCCTGTGTTATCAGCTCCCCGGGTTGGCCTCGGAGGATTTGACGATCGTCGTCAGCCCGCTGATCGCACTGATCAACGACCAGTGGCGGCGCCTCACTGCCGCCGGGCATCCGGTGGCGATGATCACTTCGGCAATGAGCGACGAGGCGGTGAATCGCGCCCTGGCCCAGGTGCGCAGCGGCGAGGCGCGGATCGTCTACTGCTCGCCTGAGCGCTTCGGCTCGACCGTGTTCGACAGGGCGATCGAACAGCGGCGCATCGACCTGCTCGCGGTTGACGAGGCGCACTGCGTCTCCGAGTGGGGCCACGACTTCCGCCCCGACTATCTGCGCCTTCCCGAGATCGCCGAGCGGCTCGGGCGGCCGACGGTGATGGCCTGCACGGCGACGGCGACAAAAGCCGTCGCCGCCGAGATTGCATCTCGCTTCGGTATGCGAGACCCCCTGCAGGTCCGGGCCGGCTTCGACCGGCCCAGCCTTTCGTTCGATGTCGTGCGGCTCGAGGGCAAGGGCTCTAAGGCACGGCGGATGGGGCTGCTCGAAGCGGGTCTGGCCGACCCGGCGAATCGGCCCGCGATCGTCTACTGCGGAACCCGGAAGGACACCGACGAGATCGCCGCCGAGCTGCGCGATACAGGCCTGCGCGCCGTCCCCTACCACGCTGGGATGGAGTCGGAAGACCGCACCAAGGCCCAGCAGCGGTTCATGTCCGGCGAGGTCGATGTCGTCGTCGCCACCAACGCTTTTGGGATGGGGGTCGACAAAGCGGACGTGCGCTCGGTCTGGCACATGGCGATTCCGACAAGTCTCGAGGCTTACTACCAGGAGGCCGGGCGGGCCGGGAGAGATGGTCTGCCGGCGAAAGCGGTTTTGCTGGCGATGCGCGCCGACCTGGGGCGGCTGGTCCGCTTCAACCAGCAGCGTGCCGGCATCCCCGAGCTGGCGATTGCGCACGAGCGCGGCTGGCGCGCATACCGCGTGATCGAGGCCTTCATCTACTCGGAGCAGTGCCGGCGGCGGCGTTTGCTCGACCATTTCGGCGATTGCGAGGCGGGACGGCCGTTAACCCGCTGCTGCGATGTTTGCCATCCGCAGACCTGGCTTCCGGATCCGGAGACGATCGCTGTTCGCCCGGCCCGGCGCGCACGTAAGAGCTCAGCCTCGTCAGTCCCTGAGCTTTCTCCAGCAGACACCCCGCTGTTCGACGCGCTGAAGGCGTGGCGACTGCGAGTGGCTGACGGCAAGCCCGCGTACACGATTGCCCACAACAGCACCCTTGAAGCGATCGCCACCCTTCGCCCTGCCGACGCCGAGACGCTTCTGTCGATTCGTGGCGTCGGCCCGAGCTTCATCTCGAAGTACGCGGATGAAGTGCTCGATGTCATTGCGAGGGCCGGCGGTGGGGATCGCGCCGCGGCTTAGGACCTTCCCCTATCGCGATAGGTCCTTAGGTCCTTAGGACCTTCCCCTGACGGGACCAACATGCCGCAGTCTTGCCGATCGACCGGCGCTCGAGGGTTTCTGATTCCCCCTTGAACCCGCTGAGGGGCCTGGGATTGCGTACCTAAAACATGTGGCCAGTGCTCATAGTTTCCAGGTACGATCAATCGAGGTCTGAACCCCGCACTTCATCCCGGGAGGAGGGGAGTACGTTGCTGCAGCCGGCCGCGACGGCCGCGACAGACAGGGACACCCTCGGCCTTGAGGAGGCGCGCCTGGCCCGCGTTGCCGCGGCCGGAGACAGCAGGGCGTTCGCGCTGCTGTATGGACGCTATGAGCAGCGCGTCTTCAATCTCGCCTACCGCATCACCGGCTTCGAAGACGCCGCCGCCGATGCCGTCCAGGACGCTTTCCTCAACGTGATTCGGGGGTTTTCCCAGCTCGGAGATCGTGAGCCTGCCTTCGACTCCTACCTGTTCACGGCAACGCGCAACGCCTGCTTCGATCTACTTGGCAAGCGGGGACACGGGCGGCCGAGTGAGCCGATTGCGCAGTCGGCTATCCCGCCCAGCTCGGGCCCCAACGGCCGCGATCCTGGCAAATCGGAGGACCCCAACCGCAAGGTCCTGCCCGAGTCCCAGCAGGAGGAGATCCGCGCGGCGAACATGCGGCTGCCAGAGCGCCAGCGTGAGGCGCTGGCGCTGCGCGAGCTGGAGGAGCTCTCCTATGGCGAGATCGCGGCAATCATGGAGACGAACCGCAACACGGTCGCCCAGTTGCTCTCCAGAGCTCGGATCAACCTTCGCGACGACCTGCACGGAACCGCCCTCGCCTCGATCGCCGCGCCCTTGATCGAGTGCGAGCGGGCGCTGCCGCTGATCGCGATGCGCGACGACGGGCAGCTCGAACCCGCCTCCCGTGATGCCGGCTGGCTCGACGCCCACCTAACCGGCTGCCACCGCTGCAGGCTCGGGGTCGAGGCGATGCAGGCGGCGGGCGCCTCTTACCGTACCTGGGCGCCGATCGCGGCTCCCCCATGGCTGCTCAAGGAGACGATGGCGAGGGCGGCCGAGCTGGTTGGCGCCGACTGGAGCGAGACGCTTGCCGAGACGACGGCAACCCGCGATTCGGCTGAGTTGCAGCCCGGTACGCCCTCCGCCTATCTGGCCGGCACCGGCGGCGGCAAGTCGCCGCGCCGCCGCTTGGCGCTCGCAGCGAGCCTGACGGCGTTGCTGCTCCTCGCGGGCGCCGGCCTGGCCGCGGTCCTCACGAAGGACAACCCCTCCGCAACAAAGGCTGGGGCGGGCGCCGACACCAAGCGGCGGTTGCCTGTCAAGGCGTTGCCGGCCGGCCCGAAACACACCAGGGTTAGCAAGACACACAATGCCGGCGCGAGCGGCGCTAGGAAGAAGACGACCACACGGACAACCACCGTGGAAACGACCGCGGCGGCGGCTCCCGCGACACTTGCGGTTCCGGCCGGCACCGGCGTGCCACACGAACCCGCTTCCCCAGCAACGCACTCCCCTGGGAAGACGGCGGTCGGGCCGACCCGTCAAACGTCTACCTCAAAGCCCAGCCCTAATTCGACATCGGCGCCGGCACCCACCGTTGTGACCCAGCCTTCGTCGCCGCCGGCGACGACACCAACGACAGAAGAAGCAACTCCTGCAGTTGAAGAACCATCTCGACGGCACGAACCGCCGGGCAAGCCGCCGGGTCGCCCGCCGAAGTAACGCTTGCGGTCGGGAAGGCCTTCGTCATAGGCCAAGACCTCCCACTCCTCGCTCACCCCAGCCGAGGTGGTGCGCCAGCTCGTGGCGCAGCGTGCGCGCTACCTGTTTGGCGAGCAGCTCCCGATCGTGCCCGAAGTCGCGTTCGAGCGTGTCGCGGTAAATCACGATTCGGTCCTCGTAACGTTCGCGCGCGACTCCGTCACCAAAGTACTGACCGTAAGCATGTTCCTCGGAGCCCAGATTGGAGACGACTATGGGGACCGTCTCCAACACCTTTTGGAATTCCTCCGGAAGCGCATCGATCGCATCGGCGACCAGCGATTCGAACTCATCGAGTTCAGGGGCAGCGGGCACGGCTTCAGACTGTATTTGAGCCCGGGCTGATCGCCTGTTCGGCTTCTTCCCATTGCCCGTAGAGCTCAGCCAGCTTGCGTTTTGCCGCCTCATGCCGCCCAGCGGCTTCCCTGGCCCGGCTCGGCGTCGACCAGGCGGTCGGATCGGAGAGCTCCTCTTCGAGGTTCCGTAAATCAGCTTCCGCAACCTCGATCTTCTCTGCCAGGCGACCGGCCTTGCGAGCGGCGACCTTCGCTGAGTGCCCAGATCGGCCGTGCTTGCTCACCTTGCGTGATCGCTTCGCCCCCGCTGCCGCGGAGGCTGCCGCTTCCTCCCGCTCGTTGCGCTCGCGCTGGTAGGTCGCCCAGCCACACTGGTGGCTGCGGAGCCTGCCGTCCTCGCAGACCACCGTGCGGGTTCCGACCGCCTCCAGCAGCGCCCGGTCGTGGGACACGAGGACGACCGCGCCCTCGAAGGCGAGGAGGGCGTCCTCGAGTGCCTCGCGGCTCTCCAGGTCGAGGTGGTTAGTCGGCTCGTCGAGGATCAGGAGGTTGGCGCCCGAGGCGACGAGGATCGCAAGCGAGAGGCGGCGCTGCTCGCCGCCGGAGATGTCGCCGAGCTGCTTCTGGGCATCCGTGCCGGAGAAGAGGAAGCCGCCGAGCAGGTCGCGCGCCTTCTGGCCGCTGAGGCCGGTCTGGCGCTGCGCCGCGTCGAGCACCGTTCCCTCCCCTGCGGCGGTGTCGGCATGCTGGGAGAGGTAGCCGACCGTGACGTTGTGGCCAAGCCGGACCGAGCCGGCCGCCGGCTCGCGACGGCCGGCCAGGGTCTCGATCAGGGTCGTCTTGCCGGCGCCGTTGGGACCGACGAGGACGACATGCTCGCCGCGCTCGACTTCCAGCTCGGCCTCACTGAGCAGCGTGCGGCCGGGGACCTCGATCGTCCCGCCCACCAGTTTGATCACGACGCGGCCCGGCCGCTGGGGGGAGACGAAGGAGAAGCGAAGGTTGCGGCGATCGCGCGGCTCAGCCTCGACAGCCTCGCGCTTGACGCGGTCGATCTGCTTAAGCCGGGATTGCGCCTGCCGTGCCTTGGTCGCCTTGTAGCGGAAGCGCTCGACGAAGCGCTCCATGCGCTCGATCTCGGCCTGCTGACGCTCGATCGCCTTGCCGCGGGCGATCTCGCGGGCGGCCTGCTCCTTGCGCCAGGCGTGCCAGGGCCCGGCGAAGAAGCGGCCACGCCGACCCTCCAGCTCCAGCACCGAGGTTCCGACTGCCTCGAGGAACCAGCGGTCGTGAGCGACAAGGACGACGGCGGCATCGAGATCGACCAGATAGCGCTCCAGCCACTCAAGTGACTGGATGTCGAGGTGGTTGGTGGGCTCGTCGAGCAGCAGCAGGTCCGGCCGGGTGGCAAGCGCGCGCGCCAGCGAGGCACGGGTCAGCTCGCCTCCGGAAAAGGTTGAGAGGGGCCGGTCGGAGTCATCGCTGTCGAAGCCGAGGCCGCGCAGCACGGCGAGAACCCCGTCCCGC
>JBAVGD010000377.1:0-10751 GCA_049684635.1 Solirubrobacterales bacterium
GTCAAGGACAAGCTCGGAGCCACAGTCTGATGCCCGAGACGCTGAACAAGGTCTTCATCGACGTCGAGGTGGACGCCTCGGTCGCCGGCGACGCGGAGCTGGCCAAGAAGCTCGAAGAAGTGTGCCCGGTTGACATCTTCAAGGCGACCGACTCGGGCGTTGAGCTTGCCGAGGAGAGCCTCGACGAGTGCGTCCTCTGCTACCTCTGCGTCGACGCGGCCCCAGCGGACACGATCCGCGTCATCAAGCTCTACGAGTAATCCCCGGCGCCGGCAACCGGCCAAGCCCGCCCGAAACATCTTCTCCATGTAATGCATCGAAAAGATGTTTCGGGCGCGCTTGATCGAGCGGGCTGGGCCGGGTGCGGGGGATGCGTGTGGGATGTCACATTGACCTAGACATCGATCCGTGTAAAAGTAATCTTTACACGGATAGCTGCAACGTATGGGAGGCCCTTCGCGCGCGGGCTGGATGCCTTCCCCGTACTCCCGAATCTCCGGAAAGGTGATCTCCAGTTGATCGATAGTCCCCGCCGTGTCGCCATCGTGGGCGGCAACCGGATTCCCTTCGCACGCTCGAACGCCGCTTACTCGCACGCTTCCAATCAGGACATGCTCACGGCCACCCTCGAAGGCCTGATCGAGCGCTTCTCGCTCGAGGACCAACGACTCGGCGAGGTCGTCGGCGGCGCGGTGCTCAAGCACTCGCGCGATCGCGACCTCACCCGCGAGAGCGTCCTGGGCACGCGGCTTGCCCCCGAGACACCGGCCTACGACGTCCAGCAGGCCTGTGGAACCGGCCTCGAGGCGACGATCCTCGTCGCGAACAAGATCGCACTCGGCCAGATCGACGCCGGGATCGCCTGCGGTGCCGACACGACCTCCGATGCCCCGATCGCAGTCAACGAGGGCCTGCGCGAGGTTCTTCTCGATGCCAACCGGGAGAAGTCGACGATCGGTCGCCTGAGGCAGCTGACGCGGGTCCGACCGGGCCACGTCGTCCCCGCAATCCCCCGCAACGAGGAGCCGCGCACAGGACTCTCGATGGGTGAGCACTGCGCGGTCATGGCCGCCGAGTGGGATATCGGCCGCGAGGAGCAGGACGAACTTGCGGTCAAGAGCCACCACAACCTCGCGGCGGCTTACGAGCGCGGGTTTCAGGAGGATCTGATGAGTCCCTACCTCGGTCTGGAGCGCGATCAGAACCTACGCCCCGATTCGTCGCTCGAGAAGCTCGCGAAGCTGCAGCCTGTCTTCGGCGGCTCCGACGGAACGATGACCGCGGGCAACTCGACCCCGCTCACCGACGGCGCCTCCGCTGTTCTGCTGGCCAGCGAGGACTGGGCGAAGGAGCGCGGACTGCCGATCCTCGCCTACTTCGTCGACGGTCAGACAGCCGCTGTCGACCACGTGCACAAGCGAGAAGGCCTACTGATGGCGCCCGCCTACGCAATGCCGCGACTACTCGACCGCATTGGCCTGCGGTTGCAGGACTTCGACCTCTACGAGATCCACGAGGCGTTTGCGGCGCAGGTGCTGTGCACGCTGCACGCTTGGGAAGACCCGACGTTCTGTCGGGACCGGCTCGGCCGCGATGAGCCACTTGGCGCGATCGATCGCGATCGGCTCAACGTAAACGGCGGCTCGCTTGCGGCCGGACACCCCTTCGCGGCGACCGGCGGACGAATCGTGTCCGGTCTCGCCAAGGCCCTCAACGAACGCGGCTCGGGTCGCGGTCTGATCAGCATCTGCGCGGCCGCCGGCCAGGGCGTCGTCGCCGCGCTCGAAAGCGCCGGAGGTGAAACCCAGTGAGCGATCTCTATTCGCAGGTGGTCAACTCGTTCCCGGTCCGGCTCGTGGCCGGGCGCGTCGGACTGCCGCAGCCGACGAAGCTCGAGCGTTACACGCCGGGCTCGCCGGTCATCTCGGGACCGGTCCTGCTCGGGGGAGCGCCCGGTGGCCGCCTCAGCGATCAGCTCGAACGGCTGCTCGAGGACATCGGCGCGAAGCACGCGGGTGACTCCCCAGAGGAAAGTGTGACCGCGCTGGTCTTCGACGCGACGGGAATCGCCGACTCCACCCAGCTGGTCGAGCTGCAGCGCTTCTTCCATCCCAACATCAAGCGCGTCGCCCGCTCTGGCCGCGTGGTCGTGCTCGGCACCCCGCCGGCAGGACGGCCGGCCCGCGAGGCAACGGCTCAGCGCGCGTTGGAGGGCTTCACGCGATCGCTTGGCAAGGAGGTGGGGCGCGGCATCACGGTGCAGCTGGTCTACGTGGCCGAGGGCGCCGAGAAGGAAGTTGACTCCACGCTCCGGTTCCTGCTCTCGCCCCGCTCGGCGTACGTATCTGGCCAGGTGATCCGGATCGGCGCGGCGGTCGACAAGACCCCGACGCTGGATTGGAAGCGGCCGCTGGATGGCAAGGTGGCACTCGTGACCGGCGCCTCGCGCGGCATCGGCGAGGCGATCGCGGCCACGCTTCACCGGGACGGCGCGAAGCTCGTGCTGCTCGACGTTCCGGCGCTCGCCGAGGACCTCAAGGAAGTCGCCGATCGCCTTGGCGCCGAGACGATCGAGCTCGACATCACCGACGAGGACGCCCCTGGCAAGATCGCCAACCAGCTGGTCGACGGCATCGATGTCGTAGTCCACAACGCCGGGGTGACCCGCGACCGGACCATCGCGAAGATGCCCGAGGAGCGCTGGGCGTCCCTGATGGCGGTCAACCTCTCCAGCGAGGAGAGGATCAACGACGAGCTTCTCTCTCGTGGCCTTCTGCGGAAGAACGGGCGCATCGTCTGCGTCTCTTCGATGAGCGGCATCGCCGGCAACTCCGGGCAGACCAACTACGCAACCTCGAAGGCCGGCGTAATCGGAATGGTCGAAGCGCTGGCGCCCACCCTGGTGGAGCGCGGCGCGACGATCAACGCCGTGGCACCGGGCTTCATCGAGACCCAGATGACGGCCAAAATGCCGATCGCCATCCGCGAAGCGGGGCGGCGGATGAACAGCATGTCGCAGGGCGGCCTACCGGTGGATGTCGCCGAGACCATCGCCTGGTTTGCCAGTCCCGCCTCGACCGGCGTCAACGGAAACGTGGTCAGGGTCTGCGGCCAGAGCCTGCTGGGAGCGTGATGGCAACTCGAACGCTGAACAGCTCTCCACACATCCTGCCGCTGTACCTGCGCGCGGCGGCCCCGATGGTTCCGGGCGCCTCGCTGCTCCCCTTCATCCCGGGTCGCGGCACGGAGATACCCGACCTCGACCTGACCCTGTCCGGCGTGCGCCCGAAGCCGGACGCAGTCGCCGCCTACGCCAAGGTCTGCGGCTTCTCCTTGCGTGACCACATACCCCCCACCTACCCGCACGTCCTGGCCTTCCCGCTGCATATGGCGGTCATGGCCGATGGCAGCTTTCCGTTTGGCGCGGTCGGCCTCGTGCATGTCGAGAACCGAATCGTCCAGCACCGGCGGATCGGCCTCGGTGAGGAGCTGAAGCTCCATGTCCGGCCCACCCCGCTCGAGCCACATCCCCGCGGGCGCACCTTCAGCCTCATCACGGAGGCCTGGGTCGGGAGGCAGAAGGCGTGGGAGAGCGTCAGCACGATGCTGCGGCGCGGGGGCGACACAGACAAGTCCGGCGGGGGTGGAGACGGCAAGCCGAAGGGCAAGCCGGCCACGAGCACGAAGGACGGCGCCGAGCTGGCCGGCGGCGACGAGTGGCAACTCGGCGGCGACCTCGGCCGCCGTTACGGCGCCGTCTCCGGAGATCGCAACCCGATTCACATGCATTCCCTGATGGCGAAGCCGCTCGGCTTTCCCGGCGCCATCGCGCATGGGATGTGGACGAAGGCGCGGTGCCTCGCGGCGCTCGAGAGCCGGCTGCCCGATGCGTTCAGCGTCGATGTCCGATTTCGCAAGCCGATCGTGCTGCCGGCGCGGGTGGAGTTCCTGAGCGACAGCCGGGGCGACGAGATCGCGTTCGCGGTGCGGGACGCCAAACGACAAACACCTCATCTCGACGGCATGGTGCGCGCCGTCGAGGCCAAGCAGAGAAGCGGAGGCAAGGCAAAGTGAACGGCACGGACAAGAGCGTGGCCGAGCGCAGCATGGGTCTCGGCCTGCGCACACTCAACCGGCTCGCAGGGTCAGACCTACTCGACCGGATACGGATCCGCAAGCACGTGGAGCGAGCGGTCTTTCGAACCACGAAGAACGGCTTCCGGTCAGCGGCAGCGGCAGGCCGAACCTTCAAGGCGGCGCAGAAGCTCACCAGCCCCGCTCGGCAATCAACGGGCAAGCCCCGCACCCTTTTCGACATCACGCCGGATGACGAGCAGCAGATGTTCCAGGAGGCCGTCCGCGACTTCGCCGCGGAGAAGGTCCGACCCGCCGCCCAGGCGGCCGACACGGCCCGCTCTACGCCCGACGAACTACTCACCCAGGTGAATGAGCTCGGTGTCAACATGCTGGGCGTTCCCGAGGAGCTCGGCGGCGTCGTGCAAGAGCAGGCTGCCGTCACCAGCGTGCTGGTCGGCGAGGCTCTTGCCCACGGCGACATGGGCATCGCCTATGCCGCCCTCGCCCCCGGCGCCGTGGCGAACGCGATCGGTCACTGGGGCACCGCCGAGCAGGAGGCAACCTACCTTCCGGCCTTCGCCGGTGAGGATGTCCCGGCGGCGGCGCTGACGATGCTGGAGCCAAGACCGCTGTTCGATCCGCTCGCGCTCGACACGCGGGCGCGTCGCGAGGGCGTGGACTGGGTCCTCGAGGGCGTTAAGTCGCTGGTCGCTCGCGCGGATGCTTGCGAGCTGTTCGTGGTTGCCGCGGACGCCGAGGGCATCGGTCCCGCCCTCTTCGTGATCGAGTCGGGAACCGCCGGTCTCTCGGTGGAAGCCGAGCCGGCGATGGGGCTGCGGCCTGCGTCAACCAGCCGGCTTGTGCTGGAGGACGTCCGGGTCGCCAACGGTGCCCTGCTGGCAGAGGGAGAGCCCGGGGCCTACGCGGAGTGCGTGCACCGTTCGCGCATCGCCTGGTCCGCGCTGGCGGTCGGCACATCACAGGCCGTCCTCGACTACGTGATCCCCTACGTCAACGACCGCACCGCTTTCGGCGAGCCGATCTCGAACCGCCAGGCGGTCGCCTTTGCGGTCTCGAATATCGGTATCGAGACCGACGGCATGCGCCTCGCCACCTACAGGGCGGCAAGCCGCGCCGACCAGGGCAAGGATTTCGCCCGGGAGGCGGCTCTGGCTCGCAGGATCTGCACAACCAAGGCCATGCAGATCGGCTCCGAGGGAGTGCAGCTCCTCGGTGGCCATGGATACGTCAAGGAGCATCCGGTCGAGCGCTGGTACCGCGACCTCCGTGCAGCGGGCGTTATGGAGGGCGCCCTGCTCGTCTAGAGCAAACCGAAACGATGATCAACCTAGAGATACCCAAGAAGTTCAAGCCGCTGGTCAGCCAGGCCAACCAGGTCGCGACCGAGGTCTTCCGCCCGATCTCCCGCAAGTACGACGAGGCCGAGCACTCCTATCCCAAGGAGCTCGACATGCTCGCCTCGCTGATCGACGGGATGAATGAGGGCAGCGACATCGGCGGCGCCGGTGCCGCCGGCGTGCGCCGCGAATCGAACGGCAAGGGCGACGGCGAGAACCGCAACGGCTCGAACCTCTCGACGGTGCTCGGCATCATCGAGCTCTGCTGGGGCGATGTGGGGCTGCTGCTCTCAATGCCGCGCCAGGGCCTCGGCAACTCCGCGATCGCCTCGGTGGCGACCGAGGAGCAGCTCGAGCACTACGGGGGCAAGTGGGCCGCGATGGCGATCACCGAGCCCGAGGCCGGCTCAGACTCGGCTTCCATTCGCACCACCGCCGAGCTGGACGGCGACGAGTACGTGCTGAACGGCGAGAAGATCTTCGTCACCTCCGGCGATCGGGCCGACCTGATCGTCGTCTGGGCGACGCTCGATCGCTCCAAGGGCAGGGCGGCGATCAAGTCCTTCATCGTCGAGCGCGACAACCCGGGGCTGAAGCTGGACCGGCTCGAGCACAAGCTCGGGATCCGCGCCTCCGACACGGCCAACTTCACGCTGCAGGATTGCCGCGTGCCGAAAGACGCACTGCTTGGCAACCCCGAGATCGACGTCAAGCAAGGCTTCGGGGGAGCGATGCAGACGTTCGACAACACGCGGCCGCTGGTCGCCGGGATGGCCGTGGGGGTCACTCGCGCCGCGCTCGAGCAGACGCAGCAATGCCTCGAGCAGGCTGGCGTGGAGATCGGCTACGCCGTACCGGCGCTCTCCCAGCACGCCGCCGCAGCCCGCTTCCTGGAGATGGAGGCCGACTACGAGGCAGCGCGCTTGCTGACGCTGCAAGCCGCTTGGATGGCCGACAACGGCAGGCCAAACTCGCTGCAGGCTTCGATGGCCAAGGCGAAGGCCGGGCGCACCTGCGTCGACGTAACGCTCGGCTGCGTGGAGCTGTGCGGCAGCGTCGGCTATGGCGAGCACGAGCTGCTTGAGAAGTGGGCCCGCGACGCAAAGATCCTCGACATCTTCGAGGGCACCCAGCAGATCCAGCTGCTGATCGTCGCCCGCCAGCTGCTCGGCAAGAGCTCGGCGGAACTGCGGTAGGCCTCAGGAGCTCAGGCGCTTGGCCGGCCGCGGCGGGCCGGGACCGGCGCCGCCCGGCGCAGGCGATCCGGGAGGACGACCATTGCGCGCAGCTCCTCCAGCTTCCCGCGGTCACCCTCGATCTTGACCCCGCCCTCGCCGGCCTTGCCGGCGACGAGCGCCGCGAGGATGGGACCCGGTTTCCCGGCCAGCGTCAGCTCGGCGTCGCTCGACCTGCCACGTGACGCCTCGATCCAACCGTCTTCGATTCGCAACTGGTAGGACTGCCCACCACTTCGCAAGCCAAAGGTCAACCCCACGTCCGGGAGTGGCTGGAGGATCACCCGCACGGCATTGGGCAGCGACGCGGGAGTGAGGTTTGCCAGGTCGTCAATGCGCTCGAAGTGCAAGCCCCAGCGCCCCAGTTCGAGCATCGGTCGTTCCAGCTCCCTGCCGAGTTCGGTCAACTCGTAGGCAACGCCGGATGACGGAGGCTCAAGCTCGCGGCGGCGCAAGATGCCATGGGCTTCGAGATCGCGCAGGCGCTTGGTGAGAACGTCGGTGGGCGCGTTGCCAATGCTGTGGTCGAGGTCAGAGAAGCGCAACGGCCCCAGCGAGAGCTCCCGCACGACCAGCAGCGACCAGCGTTCTCCGATCCGGTCGAGGGCGCGGGCCAGGCTGCAGGGTTGGTCGTATTCGCGGCGCGACACGACCGCAACGGTACCGGGCTGTTTGGAAATTCAAAGTCCCCACTTCGGAGATCTGTGAGGACCGCCCATGGGGACGGACCACCTGGGCGCGACCGGCTTCCCCGACTGCATCGGGCCTGCCTGTGCCTTGGCTTCTCCGAGGCCTGAACCGCCGGCTTACGGCAGACTGCCCGGCGTGAACTTCATCGATGAAGTAATGGAGCGGTCGCCGGCCTCGCGGCTGGGGATCGTCGCCGTCGACGCCGAGGGCAACCGCCGCGACTGGCACTTCGGCGAGCTGATTGCTCGCTCAGCCGGGCTATCTGGGGCTTTCGCCGCTCGCGGCGTCCGCCGTGGCGACGTCGTAATGACCCTGGTCGGCAACAGGATTGAGTGGGCCCTCTCGCTGCTCGCATGCTGGCGCATGGGGGCCGTCGCCCTTCCATGCAGCCCGCAGCTCCGCCGCCACGACTTGGAGCTGCGCGCGAGCGTCGCCGCACCGGCGCTCTGCGTGATCGACGAGGCGCTGGTGGACGCCCTGCCGGATCAGGTTCCGGCAATGACCCTCGATGAGGTCTGGACGACGCTCGACGAGGATCGTGCGCAAGCCCCGCCGGCGAACCTGGCGGATGTAGGCCCCGAGGACCCGGCGCTCATCGTCTTCACCTCCGGCACGACCGGTGAGCCCCGAGGGGTCATCCACGCCCATCGCTACCTGGCCGGCCAGCACATCCA
Organism: Solirubrobacterales bacterium; assembly: GCA_049684635.1. GTDB lineage: Bacteria > Actinomycetota > Thermoleophilia > Solirubrobacterales > 70-9 > VRUE01. Next base: position 8,035 of record JBAVGD010000377.1, read on the forward strand.
GGCTGAGCACTGGCTTGGCGCGCGTCCGGGGGAGCTGGTCTGGTGCACGACCGCGCCGGGATGGTCCAAGTCCGCACGAAACACCTTCATCGCCCCCTGGCTGACCGGCGCGGCCGCCGTCATCCATGACGGTCGCTTTGACCCGGCCGAGCGACTCGACCTCGCGGAGAAGTTACGCGTCAACGTCCTCTGCCAGGCACCAACCGAGTACCGGATGCTCGCCAAGCGCACCACCCTGCGCCCCCTCCCCACCCTGCGCCGCATGGTCTCCGCCGGCGAGCAGCTCGGAGCCGAGACGGTCGCCGCCTTCGCCGAAGCGATGGGGCTGGAGCCGGCCGATGGCTACGGGCAAACGGAGACCGGGCACATCACCGGGAACCTCGCCAGCGAACCCGTCCGCGCCGGCTCGATGGGCAAACCACTACCTGGGCTCGAGGTCCGGATCGTCGATGGCGAGCTGCAGCTGAAAGTCGCCAGCTCTCCAACCTTCTTCTCTCGCTACCTCGATGGCAGAGGTTTCGACGGCGAGTGGTGGAAGACCGGCGACCACGTGCGCGCGGAGGAGGACGGCCATCTGTACTTCGAGGGCCGTGATGACGACATCATCATCTCCTCCGGCTACAGAATCGGCCCCGGCGAGGTCGAGTCCGCCCTGCTCTCGCACCCGGCCGTGGCCGAGGCTGCCGCCGTCGGCACTCCGGATCCCGAGCGCGGCGCCATCGTCCGCGCCATCGTCGTTCCTCGCAATCGAGAGCCGAGCGACGAGCTGATTCGCGAATTGCAGGAGCACTGCAAGCGCGAGACGGCTCCCTACAAGTTCCCGCGCATCGTCGAGTTCGTCGCCGAGCTTCCCAAGACGGCCAGCGGCAAGATCAAGCGGGCTGAGCTGCGTCGCTAAGGATCTGGTTCAGAATGCGCGCGAAACCGGGGAGGTCGACGACCAAGCGAGACGGCCCCGTCCGGGCATGCGGAGGCGGGATGCCTGATGACGCCGCCTAGGAAAGCTTCGACGGTGTCGAAGCGGCCGCAAGCGCATCAGCGATGTCGATCGGCCGGTCCAGGTGGAAGCCCTGTGCCATGTCGACACCGTATTCGCGCAGCATCTGCGCCGTAATGTCGTCCTGCACGTACTCCGCAATCGTCGCCTTGCCGAGGCCCCGGGCGATCTCGACGATCGCTTTGACCGTTAGCTGATCGGCGTCGTTGCGCGGCATGTCCTGCACGAACGCCCCGTCGATCTTGATCAGATCGAAGGGCACCCTTTTCAAATAATGGAAGGGGCCGAAGCCGGCGCCGTAATCGTCGATCGCGACCTGACAACCGATGTCCGTCAGCCGGTCGGCAAAACCGGCGGCCGCGTCGTAGTCGTAGACGTTCGCCGTCTCCGTGATCTCGAAGGTGCAGCGCCGCGGGTCCGCCCCGCCTTCATCCAGCCGCCGCTCGATGAACTCGAGCACTGAAATGTCGGTCAACGACGCGCCCGACAGGTTCACGTGCAGCGAAACCGGCTGCCCCAGGTCCTCGCGCTCGACGAGCAACTCCAGGGCACGACCAACGACCCAGCGGTCCAGCTCCTGAACCATCCCCGAGCGCTCCGCGGCCTCGATGAACGACGCCGCCGGCAGCAGCTCGCCCTCCTCGCTTGTCATCCGCAGCAGCAGCTCGTAGCGTTCGATGCTGCCCGACTCAAGGCTGCGGATCGGCTGGCTGTGAAGACTGAGGCGGTCGTGAGTAAGGGCGTCCCGAATCCTCGCAACCGTCGTCTGGCGGCGCTGCGTAGAGCCGTGTGCATCGCGCGGATCGCGGAACAGCGCAATCTGGTTGCGCCCCTCCTCCTTTGCTCGATACATGGCTTGATCGGCCGCCACGAGCACAGCCTCGGCCGGAGCGTCGTGCTTGCCGCCGAACATCGCGACTCCAACGCTGATCGTCGCGCAGGGGGCCTCCGGAGCGGGGCGGGCACTCTCAGCGACCTGTCCCCGGAGGTCTTCGCCAAGCTGCAGCGCTCCCGCCGTGTCGGTCTGGGGCATCAGGATCGCGAACTCATCTCCCGAGAGGCGCGCCGCGATGTCCGTCGCTCGGATCCGTTCGTGCATGATCCCGGCGACCTGGCGAAGCAGGTTGTCACCGGCGTGATGACCAAGGGCGTCGTTGATTGCCTTGAGGCCGTCGATGTCGATGATCAAGACGGCCCCCTGCCCTCCGTAGCGAGCGCTGAAGGAAACGTACTGATCCAGCTCGGCGCGAAAGCGCCGACGATCCAGCAGGCCTGTCAGCGAATCATGGTCCGCGAGATAGCGAAGTTCAGCCTCGGTCCGCTCCGCTCGAGCCAGAGCCGCCAAGACGACCTCGCGATCCTCCGGGTCAAGCTTTTTGAGCACCGCTTCGATCGCAGGCTCGCTTTGTGTGAGGGGTCGCTTGGAGGGCACTTAAGAAAGGTAGACCTGCTCTCCCCCCTTGGCTTCTCAGCGCGCCTCGATTTCTCGACTCCGCCCCATTTTCGTTGAGCTCTACTGGCAAATAGTTGGCCTCAGCGGGCGTCGGGGTACTCTCAGGAGATGCCAAACCGCTTGGCGCAGGAGAACAGCCCATACCTGCTCCAGCATCGGGACAATCCGGTTGATTGGTATCCGTGGCGAGGCGAGGCGCTGAGCCGGGCCCGCGAGCTGGACCGGCCGATCCTCCTCTCCGTCGGCTACTCCGCCTGCCACTGGTGC
>JBAVGD010000378.1:0-14282 GCA_049684635.1 Solirubrobacterales bacterium
CGTCAAGGCTTCCCCTGGCCTCTCTCGGCTAGCTACAACCCAAGCTGGGTGCGGATCAGACGGGTGACCTCGCCCCCGTCCACCCGCCCTTTGGTCTCCTTCATCACCGCCCCGACAAGCGCCCCGATCGCTTTCTGATTGCCGGACCGAACCTGCTCGGCCGCAGCGGAATCCGCCTCGATCGCGGCGGCGACGATGGCCTCCAGCTCGCCGGTGTCGGCGATCTGGGCCAGGCCTTCGCGGTCGACGATCGCGGCGGGGTCTCCCCCCTCTGCCACAAGTGTCGCCAGGACCGCCTTGCCGCTGCCGTGGGAGATCTTCTTGTCCTTGACCATGACGACCAGGGCGGCCAGGGCATCCGGCTCGACCTTCGAGTCCGCGGCTCCGCCGGTGCCGTCCTGTCGCAAGGCCGCTGCCAGCTCGCCGGTCACCCAGTTGGCGACGACGCGTGGCTCCACTCCTTCGGCAGCCGCGACCGCGCGCTCGAAGTAATCCGCCATATCGGGATCGGCCGCAAGCAGCGTGGCCGTCTCGACTGCGAGGCCAAGCCCGCTCTGGTAGCGCTCGATCCGCGCCTCGGGCAACTCGGGAAGCGACTCGCGCGACTCGCGCAGCATCTCCGCGGTTGGCGCCAGCGGAACCAGGTCGGGCTCCGGGAAGTAGCGATAGTCGTGCGCCTCCTCCTTCGAGCGCAGAGGGTGCAGGGTGCCGTCCTCGGGGTGAAAGTGGAGCGTCTCCTGAATCACCTTCCCCCCGCCGGCAATCAACTCCCGCTGCCGCTCGAGCTCCGCCTCAACTCCCCTTTCGAGAAAGCGGAAGCTGTTCATGTTCTTCAGCTCGGTCTTGGTCCCGAGCTCGTCGCTGCCCGCCGGCCGCACCGAGACATTGGCGTCACAGCGCAGGCTGCCCTCCTCCATGTTGACGTCGGAGACATCGAGCTGACGGACCGTAGTCCGCAACAGCCGTGCCCATTGCGCCGCTTCGGCGGCGCTGCGCAGATCCGGCTCGGTGACGATCTCGACCAGCGGCGTGCCGCCGCGGTTGAAGTCGACGAGCGAGGCGCCGGAGCCATGAATCCGGCCCGACTCGCCGACGTGGATCATCTTCGCCGCATCCTCCTCGAGGTGGACGCGGTGGATGCGAATCCCTCCAAGGCGGCCACCGGTCGCAAGCGGCACGTCGTACTGGCTGATCTGGTACGCCTTGGGATTGTCTGGATAGAAGTAGTTCTTGCGGTGGAAGATCGACCGTGGCGCCACCTCGCACTCCAGCGCCGCGCTGATCTTCAGCGCGTGGCGAATCGCCTCCTCATTCGGGACCGGCAACACGCCCGGGTGGGCGAGGCAGACTGGGCAGGTGTGCAGATTCGGCTCGTCACCAAAGGAAAGCTCGCAGCCGCAGAACATCTTGGTTCGGGTCGAGAGCTGGACGTGAATCTCCAGCCCGATCACCGCCTCCAGTCCAGAGCTCATACCTGGCGCAGCTCCCTGAATCCGTCCGCGGCCAAGGGCTGCGGAGAGCTCCGAGGAAGGCCCTCAGTCATCGGTTCCTCCGGCCGGTTTGGCATCAAAGCCAATCGCCTGCTCCAGCGCGTACGCCGCCTCCAGCAGCCGCTGCTCTGCGAAAGCCGGAGCGGCAATCTGAAAGCCAACCGGGAGCATCGGCCCGCCTCCGTCCGGCTCGCCAAGACCGGCTGGAATCGAGATGGCGGGTATACCGGCAAGGCTCATCGGCACGGTAAAGAAGTCGTTCATGTACATCGACAGGAGGTCGTCCGTCTTCTCGCCGAGCCTGAAGGCGACCGACGGCGAGGTTGGCGTGACGACGAAGTCGAAATCAGCGAAGGCCGACGCGAAGTCCTCGACGATCTTCGTGCGGACTTTCTGCGCCTGCCCGTAATACGCGTCGTAGTAGCCGGCCGACAGGGCGTAGGTGCCAAGCATGATGCGGCGCTTCACCTCGGCGCCGAATCCGCTGGCCCGCGTCGACTCGTACATGTCGATCAGGTCTCCCGACCCGTCAACCCTCAGCCCGTAGCGAACGCCGTCATAGCGAGCCAGGTTCGAGGAGGCCTCAGCCGGCGCGATCACGTAGTAGGCGGAGATGCCGTGCTCGGCGTGCGGGAGGGGCGCCTCCGCAATCTCCCCACCAAGCCCCTCGATCGTCTTCAGGGTCGCCTCGAAGACGGAGCGCACTCCGTCCTCAATCGGACCGTCCGACAGGCCCGCCGGCACGGCAAAGCGCAGGCCTCGCAGGTCCTCGCGGCTGGGCGGCTCGATTCCGCCCGCAATACCAACCGACGTCGAATCGCACGGATCGAGTCCCTGCATGATCCCCAGCAACAGCGCGGCGTCAGTCACGTTTCGCGTCAGCGGCCCGCACTGATCGAGCGAGGAGGCAAAGGCGATCATTCCGTAGCGGGAGATCCCGCCGTAGGTCGGTTTGAGCCCGACAATGCCGCAGAGCGCGGCGGGCTGCCGGATCGAGCCGCCGGTGTCGGTGCCGATCGCCCAGGGCGCAAGGCTCCCAGCCACAGCGGCGGCCGACCCGCCTGAGGACCCGCCCGGGACGCGTTCTCGGTCCCATGGGTTGAGAACGGGGCCGAAGGCGGAGTTCTCGTTCGAGGAGCCCATCGCGAACTCATCCATGTTGGTCTTGCCGAGGACTCGCGCTCCGGCGTCGGTAAGCCGCCGCACCGCCGTTGCCGTATATGGCGGCCGGTAGCCCTCGAGGATGCGCGATGCCGCCGTCGTGGTCACCCCCTCGGTGCAGAAGATGTCCTTCACGGCGACTGGCACGCCGGCCAGCGGACCGTCTCCGTTTCCCGCGCACCCGGGCCTGCCCGGCTCCGCCCGCCACAGGAATGCGTTCAGCTGGTCGCCCGCGGCGGCCTTGACGTAGGCGGAGAAGAGCTCGTCCCCGCTCAGCTCACCAGCACTGATCCGCTGCAGCGCCTCGTGGACGCCCAGCTGAAGCAGCCCCTCCATCAAGCCTCGGCCTGCGGAGACGGCACGCGGAAGGCGTCGTCAGTGGGATCCGGGGCCTGCTCCAGAATCGCGTCCCTGGGCCAACTGGGGCGCGGCTCATCGCGTCTCAGTACGTTCTCCAGCTTGACCACGTGGGAGGTTGGCTCAACCTCGGCGAGATCGAGCTCGCCGATGCGATCGACGTGCGCGAGGATCCCTGACAGCTCGTTCGCCATCTTCTCGACCTCGTCCTCGGAGAGGCGGAGGCGAGCGAGTCGCGCGACGTGCAGCACCTGCTCCCGATCGATCACGGCCGGGATTCTAGGCCGCGAGGCGCGCTCGCCTACCGCGGCTGTCGTTTGGCTGCCCAGCCAGTTAGAGTGCCGCCGGCATGCGGGGAAAGGCTGCAGAGAGATTCGTCGTGACCAACCTGCGCCTGCTGGCGCTCAGCTTCGCCGTGGTCGGCGTTCTCTTCATCGCGGTTCCAAACGGTGTGCTCGACACGATCTCCGATCTCGGCGATTCGCTGGGAAGTTTCACGCGAGCACCGCACACGGAAGAGCAGCTGTGGCTCGCGCTTGCCTTCGCCTACATGGTTGCGATCACCGGCATCTGCCTGATCGCCCAGGCCGACGTCGTGCGATACCGCCCCCTGCTGTTGCTGCTGGCGGCCGCCAAGACGGCCTCCTCGCTTGCCTCACTCGGGTTCTATGTCTTCGATCAGGACGTCTTCATCTACCTGCTGAATTTCGTCGTCGACGGTTGCCTCGCTCTCATCTCGCTCTGGCTCTGGTCGCTCTGCGGCAGAGTCGGCCGGCCGGCCGATCCCGGCTGACAGCGCCCGCCGGGGCTCTCGGCCGCCGAGCAGCGCACGCTGAGCGCGGTCTGCGAAGCCATGGCTCCAGGCCTCGACGGCCTGCCGACCGCGGAGCGCGACGTCGACGTCTCCGGGCCGGTCAGCGGCTACCTCAGCTCGATCTCTCCTCGTCTGCTCGCGCGCGTCAAGCTCGCCCTGCGGCTCTTTGAGTGGCTGCCGTTCCCGTGGCGGTTCAGCCGACTCGATCTGGCGACGCGAGAGGAGTTCCTGCGCCGCATGGAGAGCTCGCGCTTCGGCCTGCACCACGAGTTGCTCTTGATGGCGAAGACCTTCTCAACGCTGGGTTACGGAATCACCGAGCAGGTTGAGGGACATCTCGGCCTGGAGACAAGCTGTCGCCTCGCCGACGGCTCGCTTCCGGCGCCGTCGGCGCCGCTTGGCGATACCACCCCATCCGGCGAAGGCGAGGATTGTGACGTCGTCATCGTCGGCTCGGGCGCGGGCGGCGCCGTGGCTGCCGCGGCCCTGGCGGAGGCCGGCCTCGACGTCGTGGTTCTCGAGGCGGGCAACCACTACAACCGGGAGAGCTACCCCGCCGACCCGCTCGAGGCGCTTGCCGCGCTGTACCGCGAAGGCGGCCTGACGATTGCGGAGGGGAAGCCGCCCATTCCGGTGCCGATCGCAAGAACCGTCGGCGGGACCACCGTCATCAACTCGGGTACCTGCTTTCGCGCGCCCGAGCCTGTCCTCGACCACTGGCGCGGTCGCTACGGCATCACCTGGGCCGGCGACCTCGATCCCGACTTCGCCGAGGCAGAGGAGTTCCTCCGCGTCACCCCGCTGGACCCCGAGCGGATGGGACGAAACGGCCAGCTCGCCATGGAGGGCGCTCACGCAATCGCCGCGTCTGGAGGCCCGATCGCCCGCAACGCCGGTAGCTGCGTGCAGTGCAGCTCCTGCCCCTACGGCTGCAGAATCGACGCCAAGCGCGGAATGCACGTCAGCTACCTCCCCCGAGCCGTTGCCGCCGGAGCCCGGGTTCGGGCCGGGGTCGAGGTGCGCCGGGTCCTCGTTGAAGACGGGCGCGCGGTTGGCGTCCAGGCAGTAGCGAGGCAGGCAGGCGACCGCAACGGCAGCCGCCAGAGCTACACCGTCCGTGCTCGCCGTGCCGTGATTGCCGCCGGCGGGGCCCTCGGGACACCGGAACTGCTGCTGCGTTCCGGACTGGGCGGGAGCCAGGTCGGCCGCAACCTGCACATCCATCCGGCTTGCTGGGTGGGCGCCCGGTACGGCGAGGAAGTGCGTGGCTGGGAAGGTGTGATGCAGAGCTACTACATCGATCAGTGGGAGCCGGAGCGGGTCCTGCTGGAGGCGACCTTTACGCCGCTTCCCTTCGGCGGCGCGTGGCTGCTCGGAGCCGGCCGGCGGCATCAGGAAGCGATGCTCGACTTCGGTCACATCGGGTCCATCGGAGTTCATCTGTCCGATGAGTCGGCGGGCCGGATTGGCTTCGCGCGGGATGGGTCGCCGCGTCTGACCTACGGACTGACGCGCGAGGACGCGCAGCGCCTCATCTTTGGCATTGCTCGCGCCGCCGAGGTCCACTTCGCCGCCGGAGCCAGCGAGGTCTACCCGAATATCGGCCGCATCCCCGTGTTGCGCCGGGAGCAACTCGCCGATTTCGAGGCGACGGCATTCGAGCCGTCCGAGCTCCGCCTGGAGGCCTTCCATCCGATGGGCACCGCGCGGATCGCCGCCGATCCCGGCGAGGGAGCCTGCGCCGTCGATGGCTCTGTTAACGGCGTTGCCGGGCTCTACGTAGCCGACGCGTCTCTCTTCCCCACGTCGGTCGGCGTTAACCCGATGATGACCATCATCGCGTTTGCGAAGAAGGTCGCCGCCGGGCTCGTGTCTACCTAAGCCTCAAGAACCCGCCTCAAAGCCCCAGCGTCCGCGGGTGCTTTGGGACGGGTTCTCAAGTCCCTGCTTACCTGTCGGCTGTCGTCAGCTCGACGCCGGAGGCGGAGGCGGAGGCGGCGAAGGCGGGGTTGACGACGGAGGCGGGGGCGGCGGAGGCGAAGGCGGTCCGCTGCTCGGGCCATCGCCGGTTCCGGCGCCACCGGAGAGACGGGCGGCTGCGTCGCCGAAGCTCGCCCCCTCTTCCTGCATCGAGCTATAGCCGCCGAAGGCGATCCCAACCGCGGCAATCAAACCGAGGATGACCCCGTAGGTGACGCTCGAATCGGCCACATCGACGCCAAAGGCCGACCAGGATGGCGTCGAGATAATCCTGAAGAGGATCAGCAGGACTGACAGCGCACCAAGCGCCGTCACGATCTGGCTGGCCGGAACATCGATATCCGCATCGGAAGCCCGCAGCACGGCCGCGCCCACCGCAGCCACGATCGTTACGAGCAAGATGATGTCAATGAAGCTGTAGGCATCCCATGCCGACAGCGTTGGGCTCGGAATTCCCGCTGGCGTATCCACCGTGTACCAACTTAAGAACATGATGATGAACAGGGCGATCGCGGAGCCAGCCGCGATCTTCTCTCCCCGATTCAACCTGTTTAGGTCCATCTGCATTTCCCTCCATGGGGATTGGGGTCAGCCGGACCCTACACAGGCGATCGGCCAGCTTGCGGCGCGTCCACGAGCAGCATCGCGATCGTCCCGACCGAACACCGCCAGATGCCGGGTGCTGGTCGCCGCGCTCGCGCGGCATCGTCTCTCTACTGGCTGCTCGGTGGTGGCGGTGGCGGCTGCTGCGAAGGCGGAGGAGGAGGCGGTGAAGCAGGCGGTCCGCCGCCCGGGGGCTGACCCCCGCTGCCGCCGCCCGAGAGGCGGTCTCCGGCGCCGCTGAAGGTGGCGCCTTCCTCGCGCATCGCGCTGTAGCCGCCGAAGGCGACCCCAGCAGCCGCGATCAAGCCGAGGAAGATGCCGAACTTGAGTGTCCCGTCGACCGAAACCGCGCCAAAGGAACCGAAACTGGGGGGAGAGATGATCCGGTAGAGGATCAACAGCACGGCGAGTCCGCCGAGCCCCGCCACGATCGCGTTCAGCGAGATCGGCGGCTCCAGATCCGCATCGGTAAGGCGGACCACGGCGACCTCGATCGCAGCGATGACCTACACCCGGGCTCGGGCGGCAGCCAGGGTATTTTCGAGCAGCATCGCGATCGTCATCGGCCCAACCCCGCCGGGCACCGGCGTAATCGCCGCCGCAACCCCCCTGGCAGCCTCGAAGTCGACATCGCCGCAGAGGCCTTCATCGCTGCGGTTGACGCCGACGTCCACCACGACCGCGCCCGGCTTGATCGCGCCGGCGCCGAGCAGGCGCGGCACGCCGACCGCGGCGACAAGCACATCGGCGCGACGGCAGACGGAGTCGAGGTCGCGGGTGCGCGAGTGGCAAACGGTGACCGTGGCGTTGGCCTGGAGCAGCAACCGCGCCACCGGCACGCCGACGAGCTTCGAGCGGCCGACAACCACTGCTTCGGCACCCTCCAGCTCGACGCCCTCGTGGCGCAGCAGCTCCATCACGCCGGCCGGGGTGCAGGAGACCAGCCCGGGCATCCCGTGCGCCAGCAGCCCCGCGTTCGTCGGCGTCAGCCCGTCGACGTCCTTGGCCGGGTCGATCGCCGCGACGACCCGGTCGGGATCGATGTGATCGGGCACGGGAAGCTGAACGAGGATGCCGTCGACCTCGTCGTCGAGCCCAAGATGGGCCACCAGCTCAAGCAACTCGTTCTCCGTCGTGTGAGCAGGCAGTTCGTGGTTCAGCGACCGGATCCCGGCCTGCTCGCACGCTTCGTGCTTCTTGCGGACGTAGATCTGCGAGGCCGGGTCCTCGCCGACCAGCACGGTTGCCAGCCCGGGAGCACGCCCGCCCTTCGCGACAAGCGACACGACCTCGGCGCGCACGCGCTCGCGAACTGCTTCCGCAACCGCCTTGCCGTCGATCAAGCGTGCCGGCACCGGCTCACCTCTTGCGAATCGGTGCGTAATCGGCCATCAGCTTGCGCTCGGAACCGTCGCCGGCAAAGCGCACGACGACGACTCCTCCCGGCTCCACGGCGGTCACGACCCCGTCGCCGAAGCTGGCGTGGACGATGTCGTCACCGGTTCGCAGTTCGAGCGTCGGCCCCGGTGCCGGAGCGGCCGCCTCATGGCGCTCAGCCGTCGGCCAACTCGCCATCCGACGGGGAGCGCTCGCGTGGCGCTCCGTCAGCTCGTGCGGCACCTCGTCCACGAACCGGGAAGGGAGGTTGTGCTCGGCTCGCCCGAACAGGCGCCTCTCCCGAGCCCAAGTCATGTAGAGCCGCCGGCGAGCGCGGGTGATGCCGACGTAGCAGAGGCGTCGCTCCTCCTCCTCGTTTCCCTCTTCAAGCGAGCGCATGTGGGGAAAGGCCCCGTCCTCGCAGCCGATGATGAAGACCGTGTTGTACTCGAGGCCCTTCGCGTTGTGGAGAGTCATCAAGGTGATGACCGACTCGTCGCGCAGCCCGTCCTGCTCGCTGTAGAGGGAGACCTGCTGCAGGAACTCCTCCAGCGGCGAGCTCCCCCCTTCCCCCTCGAGTCGGTGGTTGACATCGAACTCGGCGGCGACGCCAACCAGCTCCTCCAGGTTCTCCGCCCGGCTTTCGGCCTCGATCGTTCGCTCTGCCGCCAGCGTTTCCAGGTAGCCACTCTCTTGCAGGGTCGCCTCCAGCAGCCCGGCAACCGGAGCCGAATCCACCCGCGCCCGCAGGCCCAGCATCATCTCGTGAAAGCGAGAAACCGCCTTGATTGCCGCCGCGCTCAGCCCCGGCACCTCCTCCGCCTGTGCGGCGACGTCCCAGATCGGCAGCCCGGTCGTGTTGGCGTGGGAGATCAGGCGGGCCTGGCTGGTCTTGCCGATTCCGCGGCGGGGAGAGTTCACGATCCGCGCGAAGGACACCTGGTCGGCCGGATTGACAAGAAGGCTCAAGTAAGCAACGGCGTCCTTCACCTCGGCTCGCTCGTAGAACTTCGTCCCGCCGATCACCTGATACGGCACCTCGAAGCGCACCAGCGTGTCCTCGAGCACGCGGCTCATCGCATTCGTCCGGTAGAAAACCGCGACGCCCTCGCGGCGCACTCCCTCCTCATCCGCAAGACGCTCGACCTCGCCCGCTACCCAGCGAGCCTCCTCGTGCTCATCGGCCAGCTCCGAGAGGCGCACCGGCTCGCCACCAGCCAACTCAGTCCAGAGCTTCTTCGGCCGGCGATCGCTGTTGCGTGCGACCACCGCGTTTGCGGCTGAGAGGATCGTCTGAGTCGAGCGGTAGTTCTGCTCCAGCTTCACCACCTTTGCCTGCGGGAAATCTCGCTCGAAATCGAGGATGTTCCGGATGTCCGCATGGCGGAACCCGTAGATCGACTGATCCTCGTCGCCGACGACCATCAGGTTGCCGTGCTCGGCTGTCAGCAGCTGCAGGAGGCGATACTGAGCGTGGTTGGTGTCCTGGTACTCGTCGACGAGGACATGGCGGAAGTTGTGGCGCCAGTGCTCGCGGACCTCATCGAAGTTCTCCAGCACATCGACCGTGCGAACCAGCAGGTCGTCGAAGTCCATCGCGTTGGCCGCGAGCATCCGCTTCTCGTACAGCGAATAGGTCTGGGCCACGGTCTGTTCGAAGATGCTGCCCTGGGTCTCGGCATACCCAGCGGCATCGATCAGCTGGTTCTTGGCGCCTGAGACCTGCGCCTTAACCGCCTGCGGCGGGAAGCGCTTCGGGTCGATCGCGAGCTCGTTCATGCAGCGTTTGAGCATCCGCAGGGAGTCGACCTCGTCGTAGATCGTGAAGCCGGCCGAATAGCCAAGGCGGACGGCATCGGCGCGCAACATCCGAACGCAGGCCGCATGAAAGGTCATCAGCCACATCGCCCGCGCCGAGCGACCCACCAGCGCTTCAACCCGCTCGCGCATCTCCGTCGCTGCTTTGTTGGTGAAGGTAATTGCGAGTATCTGCCCAGGGCGGGCAGCATCCGTTGCCAGCAGGTAAGCGATGCGGTGCGTTAGCACCCGCGTCTTTCCCGATCCTGCCCCGGCCACCACCAGCAACGGTCCTTCGCCGTAGCGAACGGCTTCGCGCTGCGGCTCGTTGAGGCCGGAAAGCAGTCGCTCGATTCGATCGGCTCCAGGCTCCGTCGGGGCGGCCTCAGAGGCGCCCGGCATGCTCTCGGGATCGGCTTGAAACGTCACCGAGCGAGCATAGACCCGCGCCCGGCGGGGCCGGGTGGAGCGCCGTGGTCGCTAACCGCCGGCGGAGGAGCGGCCCCGGCGCGGGCGAAGCGTTTCCTCTGCGGCCGGAGGCTGCTTGCCGCCGTCGAGGTCGGCGATCCTCTGCTCCAGCTCGGCGATCCGTTCGGAAAGTGCTTTGATCGCCTCGGCTATCGGATCGGGCAGGTGGATCCAATCCGCATCCGGACCCTCGACCCGCCTGCCTTCGACCTTGACCGGATGGCCCGGATTTCCGACCACCGTCGAGGCCGGCGGAACGTCCTCGATGACCACGGTGTTGGCACCGATCTTGGCTCCATCCCCAACGGAGATCGGTCCCAGCAGCTTGGCCCCTGAGCCAACGGTGACGTTGTCTCCCAGGGTTGGGTGGCGCTTGCCGCGCTGAAGGCCGGTACCGCCCAGCGTCACCCCTTGGTAGAGGGTGACCCGCCTGCCGATCTCGGCGGTCTCACCGATCACCACCCCGGAGCCGTGATCGATGAAGAATTCCGGACCGATCTTCGCCGACGGATGGATCTCCACCGCGGTGACCATGCGGCTCAGATAGGCGATCGCGCGCGGCACCAGTGGGACGCCCGCCTCCCCCAGCGCATGCGCCAGGCGATGAGCCAGCAGAGCCTGCACCCCCGCCCAGCTGGTGAGAATCTCGAAGGCCGAAACACCGTGGGTCGCCGGATCTCGATCCCGCGCCGCCCCCACGTCCGCCCCGATCTCCTCGATGACCCTCCTCAGCGTGCTCATGGTGCAAAAAAGGGTAGGGACATGTAGCGCTCGCCCGAATCGCAGACGATCGTCACAACGCGTTTCCGGGCCAGCTCGGGGCGCGCCGCCACCTCCAGTGCTGCCTTGAGGTTGGCGCCAGCGGAGATCCCTGCCAGGACGCCCTCCTCCCGCGCCGCGAGGCGCGCGGTCTCGAGCGCGTCCTCGTCGGATACGGCGACGATCTCGTCGATGACGGAGCGATCCAGAACCTCGGGTATGAACCCCGCTCCGATCCCCTGGATCTTGTGGGGTCCGGCTGGGCCGCCGGAGAGCACAGGCGAAGAGGCCGGCTCGACGGCAACGATCAGGCACTCGGGGCTGCGCTCTCGCAGCATGCTCCCGACGCCGGTGATCGTGCCCCCGGTGCCCACCCCCGCGACGAACGCCCCAACCTGGCCGTCGGCGTCGCGCCATATCTCCTCGGCCGTCGTGCGACGGTGAACCTCCGGGTTTGCGGGATTGGAGAACTGCTGTGGCATGAAGGCCTTGCGCTGCTCGCGAATCTCTTCCGCCAGCTCAACCGCCTCGGTCATTCCACCGAGAGACGGCGTCTCCCGAACCTCCGCGCCATATGCCCGGAGCAGCTTTGCCCGCTCCCGGCTCATCCCTTCCGGGAGCGTCAAGATCAGCTCGTAGCCACGGGCCGCGCAGACCATCGCGAGCGCGATCCCGGTGTTGCCGCTGGTCGGCTCGACGATCACCGAACTGCCCGGGACGATCACGCCTTCCTTCTCTGCCGCGTCGATCATCGCCACGCCGATCCTGTCCTTGACCGACCCGCCGGGGTTGAAGTACTCGAGCTTGGCGCAGACTTCAGCTTCCAAGCCAAGTCCCAATCGCCGCAGCGACACCATCGGCGTATTGCCGACGACGGCGGACGCCTCCGATCCAATTCGCATCAGATGAAGTACATGCCCGACTCCGCCTCCTCCAGTTCACGGCGGGCGACTTCCGCGATCGTTGTCTGGCCGAAGACCTTGCGCAGGGCTGTGACGCCCTCGGCCCAGATCCCCCCTGCCTCGTCCGCCTCCTGTCCGATCTTGCCGTCGAGGGTTTGGACGACCTCCAGCACCGTAATCTCGTCGGCGGGCCGCGAGAGCGTGTAGCCGCCTTTCATCCCGCGATGACTGCTGAGCAGGCCACCCCTGCGCAAGGTCGAGAAGAGCTGCTCGAGAAATTGCTCAGGGATCCCCCGGCGCTCAGCCAGCTCCTTGATCGGCACCGGACGATCACCGGAGCGGGCCAGCTCGGCCATCGCCACGACCGCGTATCGCGACTTGGAGGTGATCGAGATCACCCAACCTTTCTACCGCAAGGCGCGGACTCGGCTCGGCCAGGGGATCGATTCGAATTGACACGCCCACCCGGACGTGCGGCAATTCGAATCGATGATCTAGGATCGGCCTCTGGGGTACGCGGCCGCGCGACGGAGGCCCCGGTGAACCCAACCGGATCGGAATCAGTGTGAGTGAGCAGCCACAGTGCCTGGTGATTGACCGTCATCCGCTGGTCCGGCTTGGCGTGCGCGAGGCACTCAAAGAAGGATTCGATGTGCATGAGAGCGAGAGCCGCGCGGAAGCCGTCGACCTCGTTCGCGACGTCGGCAACATCGACGTTGCGATCGTCGACCTGCGCTGGGCCGAGCCGGAGCAGATGATCACCGGCCATGACGCGATCCGGGCCCTGCGCAAGACGGAGCCAAACCTCGGCATAGTCGCCCACGGCGACCGTCCCGAGCGCCACATCGCCAGCGACGCCCTGCAGGCGGGAGCGACGGCTTATGTCGCACGAACAGCCGGGACAGATGCGCTTCACCGGGCGGTCGAGGCTGCGCTTGCGCAGGAACGCTTCGTCGATCCCGGCGTTCCGGCCAAAGGCAGCAGGGGCAAACTCACGCGAAGGCAGCTCGAGATCTTGCAACTCATCGCAAACGGTGGCTCGACAAGGGCCGCCGCGCGTCAGCTGGGCCTCAGTGAGGAAACGGTCAAGACCCACACGAAGAACGCGGTCGCCCGCCTCGGTGCCCGCAACCGCACCCACGCCGTCGCGATCGCCCTGCGCGAATCCCTGATCCAGTAGACCGCCGGCAGCGGCTAGGGGTGTGCGGGGGGGTTTGTGAGACGGGCTCTAAATCCAGCCGCGATCGCGCGCCGCCAGGACCGCCTGGGCGCGATCGACGGCACCGATCTTGCCGTACACGTTATGCAGGTGAGTGCGGATCGTCGAGACCGAGAGCTGCATTTCCCCGGCGATCTGCTTGTAGACCATGCCCTCGGACAGATGCCGGAGGACATCCAGCTCCCGGGCTGAGAGCGGGCAGGGCTCGCTGACGCGACGCCCGTTCGAACGCGGATAGGGGAAGTCGTAGAGCAGCTCACGAAGAGCATCGGGACCGAGGCCGCAGCGGGTGGCCATGGTGCGAAGGCGCTCGGGCGTCACAGCCTCGCCTTGGGAGTAATGGGCGACCATGTCCGCCACCGACACCATCGCCGCCAGATCGTCGGCGTCTTCAGCATGATGTCGCTCGATTGCCACGGCGATTCTCTGCGGTACGTTCCAGCGTCGGGCAAGAACTCCGCCGACCAGCGCGTGGTCGATGCCAAGCTGGTCGCGCTCCTCCTTGAGTCGCTGCTCCGGGGTGTGGGAGACGGCATTGAAGTAGGCACGATGACCGGGATGCAGCTTCGAGATGACGAGGCGGCCGATGTCGTGAAGCAGGGTGGCAACCGCCAGTTCGTCGCGATCGGTCCAGCCCACCGCGCGACTGACGTGCTCCGCGGCCTTCTGGGTCGCCAGCGCGTGAACACGGAAGCGCTCCGGTTTCAGCTCCCAACCCCCATTGGGCTCGAAGAAGTCGAATACGGGTGCGGTGCCGGCGATCGCCAGTACGCCAGATGGCTTCAAAAGCTCAACCGCCTCGGGGATGCTTCCGACTGAGCCCGATCCGCCCGAACGGTTGGCATAGCGCAGCACCGCGATGGCCAATGCAACGTCGGACTCGACCGCATCGATGAGCTCGCCGATCCGCGCGGTCTCCGCGGTTGCGGCGTGCATCACGCGGGCACGGGACTCGATCAGAGCGGGAAAGCGCTCTACCGCTTCGAAGGCTGCCGCGAGCCGGGCACCCGGAGCGGGAACGGAGGTGGCCTGCTTGGTCCGAGATGGTGCCACCTTGACCTTCCCGTTGGTTTTTGCCTTTGTCACCGACACAATCGTCTCTGAGACGCTCATCGGCAGCAAGGCACCTTCGGTTTAGCCCCTGCATCCCCATTAGTGGGACCATCTTTCGAGCTCGATCCGCTCTAAGGACCTATCCCGGTAGGGGGCGTGCCCCTGGGACGGTTCGGGACCAAGCGGGGCGGTCACGGCGCGGATTCCGCATGGCAGCGCCATGTGGGATTCGCGACGAGGCCGAATCCGCGCCGGTCCTGGGCCGTAGCCAGGGGTGCGATTCCCCTACCGGGATAGGTCCT
>JBAVGD010000379.1:0-2913 GCA_049684635.1 Solirubrobacterales bacterium
GCCTATGCCTGCCGACCCTCACGGAGAGATCGGCACCATGTCCACACACCAAAGACCTACAGACGACCCGCCGCCCTGTCCAAACCTTAGCGCAACTGGTTGGCCGACGCGGGCCCGCTTGGCAAGCGCCCGGCCTCGCATTGGCGCGTCAATCGGGCCTTGTTGGCCGACAAAGGGAGTCCGGCGGAAATACCGGAAATACCGAAAACTTAAATCGAGCCGGTTAATCGGTGGAAGCGAGCCAAGTATGGCCCAGAAAATCTCCGAAACCCCATTGAGCCGATTGGCGTAGTGGACTGCACCCCATTGGTGAGACAGCAAAACAACGGACAGTGGGTTGATCATTGATCGAGGCTGTTAAGTTGAGTGTCAAGCTGGTGCGCGGGCGAGGGCGGCGCGGAGCCTTGCGGTCGCGCAGCGCTGCCCTCGCCCGGCCGCAGAGAGGCTCGATGCCGCGCTTCGAACTGGACCGGCGAGCGATAGCCCAGGGCGGTGTGGAGGCGCCGGGCGTTGTAGACCTGCTCGATGAAGGGGCCGATGTCGGCACGGGCCTGCCGCAGGTCGCGATAGAGTGTGCCGTCGATCTGCTCGGTCTTAAGGGTGCGCATGAAGCGCTCGGCCTTGGCGTTGTCGTAGGGATTGCCGATGCGGCTCATGCTGGCGGTGATGTCGTGGGCGGCGAGCACGTCGGTGTAGTCGCTGCAGGCATATTGGATGCCGCGATCGGAGTGATGGATCAGGCTGCCGGGCGCCGGCTTGCGGGCCTCGATCGCCCTCCTGAGCGCCTCGATCGCCAGGCTGGCGTGAAGGTGGTCGGCCATCGCCCAGCCGATGACGCGCCGGCTGAAGGCGTCGAGGATGACCGCCAGATAGGCGAACTGCTCGTGCAGGCGGATGTAGGTGATATCGGCCACCCAGAGCTGGTCGAGGCCCGTCAGCTGCATGCCGCGGGTCAGGTTCGCGACCACGGGCCAGCCGTGGTCGCGGTTAGTGGTGAGGGGCACGAAAGGCCGCTTTCTCAGGCACAAAAGGTTGTCCTGGCGCATCAGCCGCAGGACCCGCTTGTGGTTGACGATCAGGCCTTCCTGGCGAAGCTGGAAGGCGACCAGCCGGTAACCGCGATGGCGGCCGTTGGCCAGCGCCAGGCGCTGGATGGCATCACGCACCGCCGTGTCATGGGCGCGCGGCGCGCTCGCCCGCCAGAAGCGGTAGTAGCTGGCGCGGCCCACGCCGGCGCGCCGGCACAGCCGGCCGATGGCAACACCACAGCCTTGCGGCATCGAGGCCGTCATCTCTTTGATGACCTGGTAGACGCAGCGCCGCCACTTGTGGCGTTCATGCGTCGTGCCTCCTCGAGCTGCCGCAAGGCACGCCGAAAAAAATCGAGGTCGATCTCCTGCTCGCCGATCTTGCGCTGCTGCTCGGCTACTTGCCGGCGCAACGCGGCAACCTCGGGCTGGCCCGATGGCCGGGCCGGGGCGCGCGAAGCCGGTCTCGCCTGCTTGCGCGGCCGTCCCGTCGCCTGCAAGGCCTCACGACCACCCGCCTGGTATTTGGCATACCACTCGTACAGCCGCTTGGCGTCGATCCCCTGCCGGCACGCCACCGAGCTTACCGCTTCTCCCGCAGCAACCCGCCGGACTGCCGACTCCTTCTCCGCCGCTGAATATCGTCGTCTCATCAGTTCCTCTCCTGAGAAACTGTCCGCTATTTCACTGTCTCACTTTTGGGGTGCACTACAAACCCGTAGCGGGAATTGCGGAAATGGCGGAAATCCCCAAAACGGCCGCCGGGGCGGACCGAGCCAACCGGGAAGACTGGCAAAACGACCGGGGCGGACGCACCATGACCGCGCCCGGTGTTTTGCTTGCTGCCTGCGACGAGCGGAAAGCATTGATATTTCGGGCACTTAACCACTTCTTCGCGGGTGCGGTATGCTTGACACCCCATAGGGGGTCCTATATCTCTCGCGCGCCGTTGGGGGCTTTACGCGGGCGTAGTTCAGTTGGTTAGAACGCCGGCCTGTCACGCCGGAGGTCGCGGGTTCGAGTCCCGTCGCTCGCGCCAGTCCCAACGCTGGCCGCCCAACCGGGCCGAAGGAGTGGCGATGGAAGATCTTCTCAGGGAATACCTTCCGATCCTGATCTTCCTTGGCCTCGCATTCGGCCTGACCGGCGCGATGCTCGGCGGCTCGTACCTGATCGCCCGGCAGAACCCGAATTCCGAGAAACTGTCGCCCTTCGAATGCGGCTTCGCTCCGTTCGACGATGCCCGCGGGCAATTCGACGTCCGTTTCTATCTCGTCGCCATCCTCTTCATCATCTTCGACCTCGAGGTCGCATTCCTGTTCCCGTGGGCCGTGACCCTGGGCGACATCGGCCTGTTCGGCTTCTGGTCGATGATGCTGTTCCTGGCCGTGCTCACGGTCGGCTTCATCTACGAATGGCGGAAGGGAGCTTTGGAATGGGAGTGACGACTCCGGTCAAGCCCAGCCCCGCCGACGAGGCGGCGCTGTCGCGGGCCTTGAACGACGAACTGGCCGACAAGGGCTTCGTCGTGGCGCAGCTCGACAAGCTGATCACCTGGGCGCGCACCGGCTCGATGTGGGGCCTGACGTTCGGCCTCGCCTGCTGCGGCGTCGAGATGATCCACTGCTGGATGAGCCGCTACGATCTCGACCGCTTCGGCTTCGCGCCGATGCCGAGCCCGCGTGCCGCCGACGTGATGATCGTGGCCGGCACGCTCACCAACAAGATGGCGCCCGCGCTGCGCAAGGTCTATGACCAGATGGCCGAGCCGCGCTACGTGATCTCGATGGGTTCCTGCGCCAATGGCGGCGGCTACTACCATTACAGCTATTCGGTGGTGCGCGGCTGCGACCGTATCGTGCCCGTTGACATCTACGTGCCGGGC